>JANQTK010000349.1 GCA_030731695.1 Polaribacter sp. | reverse complement strand
TTTAAACACACAATTTTACAACCTGAACGAAAACCAGGATCAATGCCTAAAATATTTTTTTCACCCAAAGGAGCTCCTAAAAGTAATTGTTGTAGGTTTCTTGAGAATACAAGAATGGCTTCTTCATCTGCCTTTTCTTTAGCGATAGAAAGCGCTTCATTGGATAAAGACGGAAACAACAAGCGTTTGTAAGCATCTTGAATTGCTAACTGAATTTGTTCTGAACATTCATTTTGAGAACGGATAATTTGCTGTTCTATTCTTTGAATGGCTTTTTCATCATCAATCTCCATTTTTACACGAATAAAACCTTCGTTTTCTGCTCTTAAAATAGCTAACAATCGATGAGAAGGAATGTTTTTTAAAGACTCGCTCCAATCAAAATAATCTTTGAATTTCTGTGCCTTTTCAGTTTTGTCAGCATCCTCGCTTTTTGAGGTAATTTCTTTGGATGAAATCAGTGCAAAACGTTGAATTTGAGTACGAAGGGTATTTCTGATATCAGTACGTTCGTTAATCCATTCAGCAATGATAAAACGTGCACCTTCCAAAGCATTTTCGAGGGTTTCCACTTCTTTGGTTACAAATTTTGAGGCTGTGTTCGTTAAATCGTTTACACGCTGACTCATCATCATTTTTGCCAAAGGCTCTAAACCTTGCAAACGAGCCTTTTCTGCTTTGGTTTTGCGTTTCTTTTTAAAAGGCAAATACAAATCTTCTAAAGAAATGCTATCTGTGGCGTTTTTTACTTTTTCACTCAATTCAGGAGTCAATTCGTTTTGTTCTTCTAAAGCTTTTAAAATGGTTGTTTTACGCTTTTCTAGGTTTTCAAACAGCTCTTTATACTTCACAATTTCGCCAATTTCAACTTCATCTAAATTACTAGTCATTTCCTTTCGGTACCTTGCTATAAAAGGAATCGTACAATCTTCATTAAGTAAAGAAATGGTATTGTTTATAGTTTTTTCTGAAAGCTGTGTATGTTGAATAATATAGGAAGTGAGTTGCATCATTTTATTGAATGTTACTAAAAAAAGAATCCTCATAAAGCATTTTATGAGGATGTAAAGATACTTTTATTTTATGTTGTTTAGTTTGAGTTTAACGTAATTACTTTCTCAAAAGCCAAACGTTTGTCGCCATAACTAGTATAAATAATGCCACAATATTCATAACCTAACTTTTTTACCAACGTTTGCATTCCGAGGTTTTCTTCATGAGTATCAATCTTTAAACTTTCGATATTTTGTTGCTGTAAATACTCGTGGAAATGTTCAAAAACAACTTGAGCGATGCCATTTTTTCTGTAGTTTTTTCCAGTTGCCAATCTGTGGATAACGCCGTATTGCTCATTTTCATTAATTAACCAATTTCCTTTAATAATTTTGTAAGTGGGTTCTTTACGAGTGGTAAACATGGTCGTAGCAATTATGGTACTTGTATCATCTAAAACTACATAACTTTCTGCATTGTTGATATCATTTTCAATTTGTTCGGCATTTGGATAGCCATTTTGCCATTGATCAATGCCTAATGATGCCAGATAGATTTTAGCATCGTTAATAATTTCCATAATTTTTGGAACGTCAGAAAGGGTTGCGTGTTGAATTTTCATCAAAAAAAAATCTAAATCATTTTAAAATCGAACATCACTTCACCTTCAATAGAACCAACTAAATGATCTCCTTTAAAGATTTCTCCAGCACCAGTTGCAGGAGTTCCTGTAAAGATTAAATCGCCAGGATTCAGGGTCATAAATTTTGAGGTAAACGCAATAATTTCAGCAAAATTATAAATTATAAAAGCAGTATTTCCAACCTGTTTTTGTTCGCCATTAATTTTTAAATCGAAATTAATATTATCTAAATCAGGAAAATTAGAAACAGGTTTAAAACTAGAAATAGGAGCAGCACCATCAAATCCTTTTGATAAATCCCAAGGACCTTTATTTTCTCTTGACGCATTAAAAACATCTTTTGCAGTGTAATCAATCGCAGCTGCAATCTCAGAAATATAGGAAGTTGCCTCACTTAAAGGAATATTTTTTCCTTGTTTTCCTATTTTAATAACTAGCTCAATTTCATAAATTAATTCTTTTGTAAAGCTAGGATATTCAACATCACAATTAAAAGCTAAACTTGATTCGGGTTTAGAAAAAATAATTTGATTACCTGTTTTGCCAACATTTTTATCTTCTAAATTATTAACGTAATTTTTACCTATTGCTAGTATTTTCATGATTTATAAGTTTTAAAAAAGCCACGAACTCACAGATTGATATTCTGAAATTCATGGCTAAAATAATTTATTTTTTTGAAGCTTTTAAGCGTTGATTTCTTCTTTTTTGTTTTTCGTAATTTTTGGAAACGTTACCAATTCTTGATTTAGTAAAATATCTTCAATCGTTTGTCTTTTTCTAATTAAATAATCTTTACCATCAACAACCATTACTTCAGCTGGTAAATAACGTGAGTTGTAGTTGGATGCCATTGAAAAACAATACGCACCTGCATTGTGAAAACACAACACATCTTCTTCAGAAATCTCAGCAATGCGTCTGTTTGATGCAAAGGTATCTGTTTCACAAATGTAACCTACAACCGAGTAATAACGGTCTCTTCCTTCAGGATTTGAAATGTTGGTAATGTGATGATACGAATCATACATCATTGGACGAACCAAATGATTAAAACCAGAATCAACATGTGCAAAAACGGTAGAAGTAGTTTGTTTTACCACATTTACTTTCGCTAAAAACGAACCCGCTTCTGAAACTAAAAATTTTCCTGGCTCAAACATTAACGTAATGTCTTTTCCGTAATCTGCACAAAATTCATTGAAACGTTCTGTTAATTGCAATCCTAATTGTTCAATATCTGTAGAAATGTCATTGGGTTTGTAAGGCACTTTAAATCCGCTTCCAAAATCGATAAAGTCAATATTATCAAACTGTTTAGCCACATCAAACAAAATATCAGTTGCACGTAAAAAGGTATCAATATCTAAAATATCAGAACCTGTGTGCATGTGAATTCCGTTGATATTCATTTTTGTATTTTCTACAACACGCTTGATATGAGGAACTTGGTGAATTGAAATTCCGAATTTTGAATCAATATGACCTACAGAAATTTTAGAATTTCCACCAGCCATAATGTGTGGATTGATTCGCACACAAACAGGAATTTCAGGATGTTTTTGACCAAAAATTTCTAATATTGATAAATTGTCAATATTAATTTGAACACCCAATTTGGCAACTTCTTCAATTTCTTGTAACGAAACGCCATTTGGAGTGTAAATAATTTTCTTTGGGTCAATACCAGTTGTCAAAGACAATTGTACTTCTTGTATAGAAACTGTATCTAAACCAGCGCCTAAATCTTTGAAAAAACGTAAAATATTGATATTAGAAAGTGCTTTTACAGCATAATTCAGTTTTAAGTTTTTAACCCCGCTAAAAGCAGTTGTTAATCTGTTATATTGAGAAGAAATTTTGTCTGTATCGTAAACATACAAAGGACTTCCATATTTTTTTGCCAATTCTAAAAGTTGTGTGCTTTCCACCTTTCTTATTTTTTAAAGTGCAAAAGTAACCAAAATGTAAAAGTTTGCACGATTTGTATAAAAATAAAACAAATTGAATTTTATTGTGATTTTTATAAAAGTATAATTAATTGAATAGTCTTTCAAATAAATAATATGTCTTTTAAAAAATGAAATGGCTAGGTTTATTTTTATGAATTTATAACAATAAATAATTTGCAATAAATAATGAATATTTATTGTTTATCAATAAATATTTTTATATTTGCTCCATCATTTTAAAATCATTTTTATGAAAAAAACAAATACTTTCGTCTTTATTATTGTAAAAATTGTTGCTTGGTTAATCTTCGTTGGTTTGTGTATTGAAGCAGGAGCCTTGATTGTTAATTTTGTTTACAGCATTTTCAAGCCAGAAATTGTTGGGAAATTATATCAAAAATTAGATTTGCAAGAAATGTATCAACTCAGTAAGTGGGTATTTTTTAGAATGTTCAGTTTCGTTTTGGTAGTTTCTTTATTGAAAGCATATTTATTTTATTTGGTTATATTACTTGTAACCAAGTTCGATTTATCAAAACCTTTCAATGAGTTTGTTTCTGAAAAAATTTCTCAAATTAGTTATTTTACTTTTTCAATTGGGTTTGTAAGTTACATTGCTAGACAGGCAGGAAAAAACATCACAAATAAAGGAATTGATACCCAAATGTTAAATCAATTTTGGGTAGACAGCCAAGCTTTTATTTTGATGTCGGCTGTGATATATATCATTGCAATTATCTTTAAAAAAGGAATTGAATTACAACATGAAAACGATTTAACAGTTTAAGCCATGGCCATAATAATAAACCTTGATGTGATGATGGCAAAGCGTAAAATGTCATTGAACGAACTTTCTGAAAAAGTAGAATTAACGCTTTCAAATCTTTCAATTTTAAAAACAGGAAAAGCAAAAGCGATACGTTTTAGTACTTTAGAATCCATTTGTAAAGTATTAGAATGTCAGCCAGGTGATATTTTAGAATTTACCCAAGACAGCTAAAAAAAAATATTTTTTTGGTTTTCATCAAAGATAAATTTTGATGAAAACCAATTTTTTTCTCAAATTTTAAACGTTGAAATCCTGTTGATAACTAATTATAGCAACCTTTTTATTTTAAAGGGTTAAATGCTATTTTAGCAAGTACTTCAAACCGATAAAACGAACGTGATTTCATGAGTCAAGAAACAAAATATACAGAAGATAATATTAGATCATTAGATTGGAAAGAGCATATTAGAATGCGTCCAGGAATGTATATTGGAAAGCTGGGTGATGGTTCTTCTGCTGATGACGGAATTTATATTTTATTAAAAGAAGTTATTGACAATTCTATTGATGAATTTGTGATGGGTTCAGGAAAATCCATCGAAGTTTCTATTCAAGGAGAAAAAGTAACAGTTCGCGATTTTGGACGAGGAATTCCCTTAGGAAAAGTAGTAGACGTAGTTTCCAAAATGAATACTGGAGGAAAATATGATTCGAAAGCTTTTAAAAAATCGGTTGGCTTGAATGGTGTTGGAACGAAAGCTGTGAATGCACTTTCTTCATTTTTTAAGGTGGAATCTACACGTGATGGAAAATCAGCCTCCGCTGAATTTTCAAAAGGAAACCTGCAAAATCAAGAATTATTAGACGAAACATCTCGCAGAAAAGGAACCAAAGTTTCTTTTATTCCGGATGAAATTATTTTCAAAAAGTACAAATTCAGAAATGAATATGTATCCAAAATGTTGAAAAATTATGTGTATTTAAATCCTGGTTTAACCATCATTTTCAATGGAGAAAAGTATTTTTCTGAAAACGGATTAAAAGATTTATTGGAAGATTATAACAGTAAAGACGACATGTTGTATCCAATAATTCATTTGAAAGGACCAGATATTGAAGTTGCCATTACGCATAGTAAAACTCAGTATTCAGAGGAATATCACTCCTTTGTAAATGGACAAAATACCACTCAAGGAGGTACACATCAAGCAGCATTTAGAGAAGCCATTGTAAAAACGATTAAAGAATTTTATGGGAAGAATTTTGAAGCTTCTGATGTTCGTAAATCGATTATTTCTGCAATAGCCATCAAAGTAATGGAACCTGTTTTTGAAAGTCAAACAAAAACGAAATTAGGTTCAACAGACATGGGTGGTAATTTACCCACAGTTAGAACCTATATCAATGATTTTTTAAAAACGCAATTAGACAATTATTTGCATAAAAATCCTGAGGTTGCTGATAAATTACAAAAGAAAATAATGCAAGCAGAAAGAGAGCGAAAAGAGCTTGCAGGAATAAGAAAATTGGCAAAAGATCGTGCAAAAAAATCGAGTTTACACAACAAAAAACTGCGAGATTGCAGAGTGCATTTGAGTGATATTCGTCATGAAAATTATTTAGAAACGACCTTATTTATTACTGAAGGAGATTCTGCTTCTGGTTCTATCACAAAATCAAGAAATGTGAATACTCAAGCCGTTTTTAGTTTAAAAGGAAAGCCATTAAATTCCTATGGATTGAGTAAAAAAATAGTGTATGAAAATGAAGAATTTAACCTATTACAAGCAGCTTTAAATATAGAAGATGGATTGGAAGATTTGCGTTACAACAACATTGTAATCGCTACTGATGCTGATGTAGATGGGATGCACATTCGCTTGCTATTGATTACTTTTTTCTTGCAGTTTTTTCCAGAGTTGATAAAAGAAGGTCATTTGTACATTTTAGAAACGCCACTTTTTAGAGTTCGTGATAAAAAAGAAACGATTTATTGTTATTCAGAAGAGGAAAAACAAGCAGCAATTCAAAAGTTGAGAGGAAAAGCAGAGATTACTCGATTCAAAGGTTTGGGAGAAATTTCACCTAATGAATTTGTGCATTTTATTGGTGATGACATTCGTTTAGACCCTGTAATGCTAGATAAAGAAATGTCAATAGAGCAAATGTTGGAGTTTTATATGGGAAAAAATACGCCTGACAGACAAAAATTTATCATAGAAAACTTAAAAGTTGAATTGGATATTGTTGAGGAGAATTAAATTTTATATGTTTTTAAAAAAGAAATATGAAAAATTCACAAATAATTTTTAATGTATTAACGTTATTTTTTCTAATAATTTTAATTTTTTGGATCACTCAAATCAATTACAATGATTTGTCTTTTAAGGAAAATTTGTCACCATATTTAGGTGTAACATCAATGACCTTGATGATTTTTTCAATGCAAATGATAAAAAAAAATATTAAAAAAAAGTAACAAACCAATTTCCTCTTTTGGGGAATAAAATGGGTCTAAATGAGTGAAGAAATAAACGAACAAGAAGCAGTAAATAATCATGAAGAGCCTGCAAAATCAGATGCTTTTCAAGGAGATTCTACAAATGAAGAAACCATTACCAAGGTTACAGGAATGTACAAAGAATGGTTTTTGGATTATGCTTCGTATGTAATTTTAGAAAGAGCTGTACCTGCTTTGATGGATGGTTTAAAACCTGTTCAAAGAAGAATCATGCATTCTATGAAAGATTTGGATGATGGTCGTTACAACAAAGTTGCCAATATTGTTGGACATACCATGCAATATCATCCTCATGGAGATGCTTCTATTGCGGATGCCATGGTGCAAATTGGGCAAAAAGAATTGCTCATTGACATGCAAGGAAACTGGGGAAATATTCTCACAGGAGACAGAGCAGCTGCATCAAGGTATATTGAAGCACGGTTGTCAAAATTTGCTCTGGAGGTTGTTTTCAACCCAAAAACGACCAAATGGCAATCTTCCTATGATGGTCGAAAAAAAGAGCCTGTAAATCTGCCTGTAAAATTCCCATTGTTATTAGCACAAGGTGCTGAAGGCATTGCTGTTGGTTTGTCAACCAAAATTTTACCTCATAATTTTAATGAACTTATTGATGCCTCAATCAAATATTTAAAATGCAAGCCTTTTACCATTTTACCCGATTTTTTAACGGGTGGAATTGCAGATTTCACACATTATAATGATGGAAAACGTGGAGGAAAAGTGCGTGTTCGTGCAAAAATCTCTCAGTTTGACAAAAAAACATTGGTGATTACTGAAATTCCTTTTGGCACTACAACCACAACATTAATAGAAAGTATTATCAAAGCCAATGAAAAAGGAACTATTAAAATCAAAAAAATTGAAGATAATACTGCTGCAGAAGTAGAAATTGTAATTCATTTACCACCAAACGTTTCGCCAGATAAAACTATTGATGCACTTTTTGCTTTTACCAATTGCGAAAACTCAATTTCGCCTTTGTGTTGCATAATTGACGATAACAAACCTTTGTTTGGTGGTGTAACTCAAATGCTCAAACATTCCACAGACAATACAGTTCAGTTGTTGAAATTAGAATTGGAAATTCAGTTAAATGAACTGGAAGAACAATGGCATTTTGCTTCTTTAGAACGAATTTTTATCGAAAATAGAATTTATAGAGATATTGAAGAAGAGGAAACTTGGGAAGGTGTTATCAAAGCTATAGATGAAGGATTAAAACCTCATATTGCGCATTTAAAAAGACCAATTTCAGTGGAAGATATTGAGCGTTTGACTGAAATCAAAATTAAAAAAATATCCAAATTTGATATCGATAAAGCCAAGCAATTTATTGAAAGTTTAGAAGAAAAAATAGAAGGAGTAAAGCTTCATTTAAACAATTTGATTGAGTATGCCATTGACTATTTTAAAAATCTGAAAGACAAATACGGAAAAGGAAAAGAACGTAAAACCGAAATTAGAATATTTGATGATATTGAAGCTACAAAAGTAGCCATGAACAATGCCAAATTATACGTAAATAGAGCAGAAGGCTTTATTGGAACTTCATTGAAAAAAGATGAATTTGTTACGGATTGTTCTGATATTGATGATGTCATTATTTTTAGAAAAGATGGTAAAATGATGGTGACAAAAGTCGATGCAAAAACCTTTGTTGGCAAAGACATTATTCATATTGCTGTTTTCAAAAAGAAAGATAAAAGGACCGTTTTCAATTACATTTATAGAGATGGTGCAAAAGGGCCAAGTTACATGAAACGCTTTACGGTTACAGGAATTACCCGTGATAAAGAGTATGATTTAACAAATGGAAATAAAGGCTCTGAAGTGCATTATTTTTCGGCAAATCCTAATGGTGAAGCTGAAGTAGTTACCATCAATTTGCGTTCTGTTGGAAGCATTAAAAAACTAAAATGGGACATAGATTTTGCAGATTTAGCCATTAAAGGTCGAGATGTTCGTGGAAATACGTTGACCAAATATGCTATTAAAAGCATCGATTTTAAATCAGAGGGAGTTTCTACCTTAAAACCTCGTAAAATTTGGTTTGATGATACCGTACAACGTTTAAATGTTGATGAAAGAGGCGAATTGTTAGGAGAGTTTAAAGCAGAAGACAAGTTGTTAATTATTTCGCAACATGGAAAAATTAAAGCTGTAAAACCTGATTTGGCAATGCATTTTGAAGACGATATGATTGTCTTAGAAAAATGGAAACCTAATAAACCGATTTCTGCCATTTATTTTGATGGAGATAAAGAGCGTTATTATGTAAAACGCTTTTTGATTGAAACTACTGAAAAGGAAGAATTGTTTATTTCGGATCATCCAAAATCGCAATTAGAAATCGTTGCAACAGATTACAGACCCATTGCTGAAGTAATTTTCTCTAAAAGAAATTTGGAAAATTTAAAAGTAAATTTAGAGGAGTTTATTGCAATAAAGGGAATTAAAGCGCTTGGAAATCAGTTAACTGCGGAAAAAATAAAACAAGTTAATTTATTGGAATCCCTACCTTTTGAAGAACCCGAAGAAGAAACTATTGAAGATGTTGATGTTGTGGATGAGGAAGTGATTGAAGATATTTTACCTTTAGAAATTGATGAGATAGAAGTTGTATTGCCAATTGAACAAGAACTTTCTGCTGAAGAAAAAGCTACTATTGCGCTTCAAAAATCAATAGCTAAAAAGAAAGCTGAGCAAAAGAGAATTGATGATGAAAACCAAACTAAATTATTTTAAAAAATGAAACTTAAGTATTTGTATTTATCACTAGCGATTTTAGGAATTTTATACACTTGGTATTACAATATTTTGTATTTCCAAAGTGTTGAAAATGCTAGTTTTATAGGTTTTATGCAAGATGCACAAATCAATTTTGCAGGCAAATCTTTTGGGGCTGATTTAACGGTTGTTGTGTTTACTTTTTTCGTTTTTTTAACCACAGAATCTTTACGCTTAAAAATAAAGCATTGGTGGCTTTTTATTCCATTTACATTTTTAATTGCTGTGGCATTTACGTTTCCACTTTTTCTGTATTTCAGACAGCAAAAACTAGATGAATTAGCAATCAAAAAGTAACTAATTCATCTTTTCAAAAAAAGTTAATGTATAGTTAGGTAATAACTCAGGATGTGTAATTTTTATCAAATCTTTCAATACTAAATCTGGTCTTGTCGGAGCTAATTCATAATAAATTACACCACCAGTTTTTCCCTTTTTTAGAGTAGGAGTGTAGATTTTATCATTTTTAAAAGCGGCAAATTCGGCATACATTTTATTGTTTTGTAAAAGTTGTTCTTTAGATGAAAAATAGCCTGGAGCAATCCAAAAATCGGCATCTTTTGCTTTTTCAAAAACACTTTCAAAACTTAAAGACAAACTGCCTTTTCCTGTTGAATTTTTCCATAAATAATCCAGATTTGCATCCGCTAAAAACTGCGCCACAAAACTTTCACCTGCAGGCAAATTCCAAATATCTTTACTCATCACTGCTCCAGAGAGAATTGTTGGTTTTTTTTTGTTTTTTTTAGCGAGTTGTTTTGCTTCTAAATAAGCAGTTTCAATAGTTTTAAAAATGCTATCAGCCTGTTTTTGCTTATCAAATAAAATTCCGAAAAACTGAATCCATTCTGCTCTTCCTAAAGGTGTTTCTTCCAGCCAATCTCCATTATAAATTATAGGAATTCCAGATTTTTTTATAATTTCCAGCGATTTATCAGCAGTTGAAACACTATAACCAACAACCAAATCTGGTTCTAAATTCAGTAAAACTTCCGTATTTAATAAGTTTTCTTTTCCTATTTCTCCAATAAAACCATTTTCGACTCTTTGACGTGTTTTTTCTGAAGAAATATAATAAGTGCTTGGAAAACCAACAATGCTATTTTCCTCGCCAAGCAATTCAATCATGGGAATATGTGTAGTTGATGTTACCACAATTCTCGAAACTGGAATTTGTAAATTTATTTGTAAATTTTTATTTTTTGACAAAACATATTCAAATACTTCATCCGAATTTTGATATGGATTTTTGATGATTATTTTTTGGATTTCGTTTTCATTCTTAATTTGAAATCCTTTCGCATAACGAATCAATTGAATATTTTCAGCTGTTTCAGTTTTCTTTTTTTTTGATTCATTACAGGAAATCAAAGAGATGAAGCAGCTTATAAAAAGAAATAATTGTAATTTTTTCATGAATTAAAAACGTCATTTGCTTGTTCTTGAACTCTAATAAAAGTAGTTCTTTTTGTCAATTCTTTCAATCTTTTTGCACCTACATATGTACATGTTGAACGCAAACCTCCTAAAAAATCGGTCACTGTTTCACTAACTTTTCCTCGATAAGGGACTTTCACCGTTTTTCCTTCAGATGCTCTGTAATTGGCAACACCACCAGCATGTTTTTTCATGGCGGTTTCTGAACTCATTCCATAAAAAAGTTTAAACATTTCGTTATTTTCTGAAATTAATTCGCCACCACTTTCATCATGACCAGCCAACATGCCTCCCAACATTACAAAATCTGCACCTGCACCAAAAGCTTTTGCAATATCACCTGGAATTTTGCAACCACCATCAGAAATGATATGACCTCCCAAACCATGAGCAGCATCTGCGCATTCAATTATTGCGGATAATTGTGGATATCCAACACCAGTTTTGATGCGTGTTGTGCACACAGAACCTGGACCAATGCCAACTTTAATAATATCTGCGCCAGCCAAAAGCAATTCTTCAACCATTTCTCCAGTAACTACATTTCCTGCGATAATTACTTTTGAAGGATGTTTTTTACGCATCTGTTTTACAAAAGTCACAAAATGCTCTGAATATCCATTTGCAACATCTATACAAATAAAATGTATGTCAGGAATTACCTCTAAAATAGAGTTTACTTTTTTAGAATCAACAGCGCTAATTCCAGAACTTATGGCACAATTTTTTAAAACGGATGTTCCAACACTTTCTGAAAATTCTATCCATTCTTCTAAAGTATAATGCTTGTGGATGGCTGTAAAAATTCCGAATTTCGATAGCTCTTCTGCCATTTTAAAAGTCCCAACAGTATCCATATTTGCGGCCATTATTGGAATTCCTTCCCAAACAATTTCTGAGTGTAAAAAGGTGAAAGATCTCTCTAAAGTTACCTCTGAACGCGATTTTAATGTAGATCGTTTTGGACGAATCATGACGTCTTTAAATCCTAATTTGATGTCATTTTCAATTCTCATTTTCAAATAATTTTTTGATGTTTCGAAGGTATTAAAACTTATTTAAAAAGAGTGCTTTTGTTTCGATATTACTACTATATTTGCCACGAATTTTGGTTTTGATGTAAAATCCGTTTTGCATCAGATTAAAAGGGAATCTGGTTTAAATCCAGAACTGTTCCCGCAACTGTAAGTTTATGCTGAAATTTTTTCAGCACCTTAATTTAAGGATGTTATTAATTCTTACACCACTGACATTAATTTGTTGGGAAGGTCTAATAACATAAAACAAGTCAGGAGACCTGCCATTTTCAAGAGATAAAAACTTTCGGGATAAAAGTTTGTGTACCGTACTTAATTTTATTGTACAGAATAGTTTCCTGATTTAGTGTTCAATTAAATCATTAAAAATGAAAAAACAATTTCTAATTGTTAGTGCACTCGCATGCTTGTTTGCGAGTAAAAATTCGTTTTCGCAAGAGAAAAACGAAAAAGTAGAATCGCTAGATGAAATCATCATCACAGCCACAAAATTTGAAACCAATAAAAAAAATATTGGTAAAATCGTGTATAAAATTACACAAGAAACAATTCAAAATAGTGCAGGAAAAACACTATTGGATTTGCTAAATGATGTTCCTGGAGTAGAAATTAATGGAAATTTTAGTACCAAAGGTCAAAATCTGGGTTACTACATTCGAGGAGGAAGAAATCGTCAAGTGGCAATTTTGATTGATGGTGTAAACGTTAACGATCCTTCGTCTTTTGGGGGTGATTTTGATTTACGTCAAATAGACATACAACAAATTGAAAGTATTGAGGTTTTAAAAGGAGCTGCATCTACATTGTATGGTTCTGGTGCTGCAACAGGAGTTATCAATATCATTTTGAAAAAAGCTTCTAAAAAACAATTCAATGGTGTTTTTACTTCAAATATTGGCAGTAATTCTTCAAGTGAAAATAACAGCTTTTCTGCAGAAGAATTTTCGACAAACTTTAATTTTAATGGAACTTTAGGTAAGGTAGATTATTTATTAACATTGAATTCCAATGGTTCAAGAGGTCTTTCTGCTGCTGAAAGTACAGATAAAAATAATCCTTTTGAAGAGGATATTTTTGCAAGACAAAACTTGTTGTTAAAAATGAATTATGCATTGAATACAAAGTTGTCTTTAGGATTTTTTGCAAGTATTGATGAATTTTCAACAGATTTTGATGGCTTTGATTTTGATCCTGTGACTTTTGCAAGTTCACCAGCTGATAAAAACAATAATTTGTCAAGCACACAAAAAAGAGGAGGTTTTAATTTGGATTATACATATGAAAAAGGAAGTCTAAAACTCAGAACATTTGTAACAGATATCAATAGGCGTGAAACTCCGTCTAATGATTTTTTTAATGGAGAAGTACTTGGTTTTGATGTGTTTAATCATTATAAATTCAACAATGAGTTTTCGGTTTTAGCAGGAATTACTTCTCAATTTCAAGACATGAAACAGCAAACTTCTTTCAGTCAAATTGAAAAAGGTGCAGGAAAACAACACTTTTTTGATCCCTATTTTTCTGTCAATTATTTTTCAGATTTCGGATTTACTTTCAATGCAGGAACTCGTTTAAATGTGCATAGTGAATATGGTGAAAATGTAGTTTTTAATGTAAATCCTGCCTATAATTTCAAGTTCAATAAAACGTCAAATGCCAAGGTTTTTGCATCATATAGCACTGCTTTTGTAACACCAACTTTATCAGAAATTTTCACAAAGTTACCATCAATTACTGAGTTATTACCTGAGGAAGACATCACTATTGAAACAGGTTTTGAATTGATTTTTTCTCCTAAATTCTCAGCAAACTCCACATTTTTTTACAGAGAAGAAACCAATAAAATTGGGTATGATCCAACTACTTTTCAAACTATTAATGATATTGGAACTTTTTTTGCAAGAGGAATTGAATCTGAAATTTCATACAAGCCCTTAAAAAAAGTAAGTGTATTAGCAAACTTTACTCATATCAATAGAGCTGAAAATTTGTTGTTGAAAATCCCAAAAAACACTTTTTTTATGAAGGTGGATTATCAACTTTTTCCAGAAACTTTTACGGCAATCAGTTATCGTTTTGTGGATGAAACCAAAGATTTTGGAAACATAGCTTTGCCATCATATAATTTAGTTGATTTATTCATCAATCATCAATTATTGAATGGAAAAGTTACCTTTTTTGGAAATATTACCAATGTTTTCAATGAAAACTTTCAAGAAATTGCTGGTTTTACAACAAGAGGAAGAAATTACAATCTAGGTTTAAAAATACAGTTATAAGGTATTATTTTTCAGTGTTTTATTTTAGTGTTTCAGAAATTCACGAGTTTATAATGAAAGTAAATTCGTGAATTTTTAATTTAGATACTAAGAAATCAATTTTGCTACCTCATTTTTTATGATGGAAATTGCAATTTCAGAAGGCGAGGAGTTGTTATTAAATTCATTGAGAATCAATTCTTGAAATTGAATTGATGAATCTGTAGTTTTTGCAATTTGTTGCAATTTATTTTCAATGATATTTTTTGCTTTTAAAATGCCATTCCAAGCTTCATCAGAAATGTATAATTGCTGCACTAAATTATGCTCAAATTCTTGCTCAATTGTAAGGATTAACAATGAAACATAATCCGTACTTTTTTCTGAAATAGGTTGAATTCTCATCACTAATTTACAAGGATGCAAGCGTTCGCAAAACAACAACATACGCTCATAGGCTTGCAATTTTACAGGCAAAGATTCTTTCTTTTTTTCGCTTAAAAGTTGCAATTTTTTATCAGAATTTTGCTGAAATAAATAGCTTTTAAACATATAATAAGCAATATATCCTGTAACAACAGCAGGTAAAATGTAGCTAATACTTGCTAATAATTGGTCTTCCATAGTTAAAATCTAATAATGACAAAGGTACTTTTTTTAGTGAAAAAAATGTGAATAAAAAAAGACCAATCCTTCATGTAAAAACAATAGATTTCATAACTTGTAACCTTTTAATTTTTAAAAAAACTGATGCAAAATTCCTATTTAGATTCCTTAAACGAAGCTCAAAAAAGAGCGGTACTCCAAAAAGAGGGTCCTATGATTATCATTGCTGGTGCTGGCTCAGGAAAAACAAGAGTATTAACATATAGAATTGCTCATTTAATGCAGCAAGGTGTAGATGCTTTCAATATTCTTTCGTTAACTTTTACCAATAAAGCTGCCAAAGAAATGAAAGAGCGAATTGCAAAAGTAGTTGGAGTTAGCGAAGCAAAAAACCTTTGGATGGGAACTTTTCATGCAGTTTTTGCACGAATTCTGAGATCTGAAGCGGATAAATTAGGATTTCCTACAAATTTTACCATTTACGATACTCAAGATTCTGTTCGATTAATTACTGCGATTATCAAAGAAATGGATTTGGACAAAGAACAATACAAACCAAAACAAGTTTTTAGTCGAATTTCATCATTCAAAAATAATTTAATTACAGTAAGAGCTTATTTTAACAGTCCTGAATTACAAGAAGCAGATGTATTGGCTAGCAGGCCAAAAATTGGAGAAATTTACCGTGAATATGTCAACAGATGTTTTAAATCTGGAGCGATGGATTTTGATGATTTGTTACTCAGAACCAATGAATTACTAGCACGTTTTCCTGATGTTTTGGCAAAATATCAAGACCGTTTTCGATACATTATGGTGGATGAGTATCAAGATACCAACCATTCTCAATACATTATTATAAGAGCTTTGGCAGATCGTTTTCAAAATATTTGTGTTGTTGGCGATGATTCGCAAAGTATTTATAGTTTTCGAGGTGCAAATATTCAAAATATTTTAAATTTTCAGAAAGATTACCCTGATGTAAAAACATTTAAGTTAGAACAAAATTATCGATCAACAAAAAACATCGTAAATGCTGCAAATTCAGTCATTGCTCAAAATAAAACAAAGTTAGACAAAGATGTTTGGACATCCAATGATGCTGGCGAATCTATTTATGTGATGCGTACTATTTCTGATGGAGAAGAAGGTCGTTTTGTGGCACAATCTATTTGGGAAAACATGATGAATCATCAATTAAAACCCGATGTTTTTTGTGTGTTGTACCGAACAAATTCGCAATCAAGGGCTATTGAAGATGCATTGCGTAAAAAAAATATCGATTATAAAATTTATGGAGGAACGTCTTTTTATCAAAGAAAAGAGATCAAAGATGTGTTGTCATATTTACGATTATTAATCAATCCTAATGATGAAGAAGCTTTAGTGAGAGTCATCAATTATCCAATTCGTGGTATTGGAGCCACTACAATTGATAAACTGACGATTGCTGCAAATTTCTATAAAAAATCAATTTTTGACATCATTCAAAATATCTATAAAATTGATATTCAACTCAATGCACCAACCAAAAGCAAGCTGCAAGATTTTTCGAATATGATTCAACGTTTTCAAATAGAATCGCAAACAAAAAATGCTTTTGAAGTGGCTGAATTGGTGGTGAAACAAACCAGATTAATCCCAGAACTCGAAAAAGAAGGCACTCCTGAAGCTGTTAGTAGAGTTGAAAATATTCAGGAATTGTTAAACGGAATCAAAGATTTTATTACCGATAAAATTGAGCAAGGCGAAAATGCTTCGTTAACCACTTTTTTAGAGGATGTTGCTTTGGCCACAGATTTTGATGTAGACAAAGAAAATGATGATCCAAAAGTAGCTTTGATGAGCATACATCAATCAAAAGGATTGGAATTTGAATGCGTGTATATTGTTGGTTTGGAAGAAAATTTATTTCCATCTGCCATGAGTATGAATACGCGTATTGAATTGGAAGAAGAACGAAGATTATTTTATGTAGCACTTACCAGAGCTGAAAAAGTGGCGTATTTGAGTTATGCTCAAACGCGTTACAGATGGGGAAAATTAGTGGATGCTGAGCCAAGTAGATTTTTGGAAGAAATTGATGAAAAGTACCTACATTATATGACTCCAAAAGTGCCAGAACAATCTATGAACAAATTTATTGACGCCAATTTGTTCGATGATGCGCCTAAAGGAATCCGTTTTCAAAAACCATTAGTTCGAAAAAAAATAGAACGAAATATCGTTGAAAATAAAGAAGTAAATTTCACAAAAAACTTTAAAAAAATTCCTGAAATGACTTCAAATACTAATTTATTTGACAGCGAAGTTATTGTCGGAAACATTGTAGAACACAATCGTTTTGGAAAAGGAGAAGTACTTTCTTTAGAAGGAAATGGGCCCAATAAAAAAGCTGAAATTCAGTTTGGTACCGTTGGAAAAAAGAAATTACTTTTGCAATTTGCCAAATTAAAAGTGATTGGGTAGCATCCTTAAAATATTTTTAAATTGCAACAAAATAAATGAGAATTATTACCTAATTTGCGACGTTTAATAACTTCAAAAAACAAGAGTACAAACTTGAATATTTTCAAGAAAACTTCACAAAAATATTGACACATGACATTTGATTTAGAATACAACTCAGAAAGACCCATCATGATAATTCCAGAATATGGAAGACATGTTCAAAAATTAATTGACCACTGCATGACTCTTGAAACCAAAGAGGAAAGAAATATTATGGCAAGAGCAATCGTTGATGTGATGGGAAATTTACAACCACATTTGCGCGATGTGCCTGATTTCAAACACAAATTGTGGGATCAATTGTTTATCATGTCCGATTTTATGTTGGATGCAGATTCACCATACTCAACACCATCAAAAGAGGAACTACAAGAAAAACCCGAACCATTAGCATATCCAAAATCAGCATCAAAATACCGTTATTACGGTACAAATATGCAAACCATGATTGATGTTGCTTTGAGTTGGGAAGAAGGAGAATTGAAAGAAGCATTGATTTTTACAATTGCAAATCACATGAAAAAATGTTATTTGAATTGGAATAAAGATACTGTTGATGATGCCATTATTTTCAATCATTTGTATGATTTATCTGGCGGAAAATTTGATTTACGCGATTCAAAAGAAGAATTATCAGAAGTCAAAGAATTGATGAAAAAAAGAAATACTCAAGGCCAAAATCCTACAAAAAACGTTAAAAAACAACCATTTACCAAAAACCGAAAAAGATAAAATATGGCATCTTTTAAAATTGAAGGCGGACATAAATTAAGCGGAACTATTACGCCACAAGGTGCAAAAAATGAAGTTTTACAAATTCTTTGCGCAGTTTTATTAACCCCAGAAAAAGTTGTTATTCACAATGTTCCTGACATTATTGATGTGAATAAATTGATTTTTATCTTAGGGGAATTAGGAGTTAAAATTGAAAAGCTGGAAAAAAAATCATTTTCTTTTCAGGCAGATGAAATTAACTTGCCTTATTTAGAATCAGCTGATTTTAGAAGAGATGGAAGTTCTTTAAGAGGTTCTATCATGATTGTTGGTCCTTTGTTAGCTCGCTTTGGTAAAGGGTTTATTCCAAAACCTGGAGGAGATAAAATTGGACGCAGACGTTTGGATACTCATTTTGAAGGATTCATAAATTTGGGTGCTACTTTCAGATACAATAAAGAAGAACATTTTTACGGAGTGGAAGCAACTGAATTGAAAGGAACAGATATGCTTTTAGACGAAGCTTCTGTAACTGGAACAGCCAATATTTTAATGGCAGCAGTTTTAGCAAAAGGAAAAACAACCATATATAATGCAGCTTGCGAACCCTACATTCAACAATTATGTAAAATGTTGAATTTAATGGGCGCAAAAATTACAGGTGTTGGTTCTAATTTATTAATCATTGAAGGCGTTACAAATTTAGGCGGATGTGAACACACAGTTTTGCCAGATATGATTGAAATTGGTTCATGGATTGGAGTTGCAATCATGACAAAATCTGAATTGACAATCAAAAATGTAAGCTGGGAAAATTTAGGACAAATTCCAAATGTCTTTAGAAAACTTGGAATTAAGTTCGAAAAAAGAGAAGATGATATTTACATTCCAGCTCAAGAATCTTACGAAATTCAGAATTATATTGATGGTTCTGTGTTAACAGTTGCTGATGCACCTTGGCCAGGTTTTACACCCGATTTATTGAGCATTATTTTGGTAATTGCAACGCAAGCAAATGGCACAGTGTTAATTCACCAAAAAATGTTTGAAAGTCGCTTGTTTTTTGTAGATAAATTAATTGATATGGGTGCAAAAGTAATTTTGTGCGATCCTCACAGAGCTACAGTTATTGGTCTTAATCACCAATCGCAATTAAGAGCAACTAAAATGACTTCGCCAGATATCAGAGCAGGAATCTCGTTATTGATTGCAGCGCTTTCAGCCAAAGGAACGAGTATCATTAATAATATCGAACAAATTGATAGAGGTTATGAGAATATTGAAGAACGATTAAAATCAATTGGTGCAAAAATCGAAAGAATTGAAGATTAATTTTTACAGTAATAATCCTATAAAATAGTGTCAATTTGACACTATTTTTTTATTGGCAATATTTTTGAAATAAAATGAAAAGTTTAAAAGATTTTTTAAAGATGAGTAAAAAAGAGAATACACAAGAAGAAGCCCTTATAAGCGAGCAAGAAAATATTCAAGACGCACAAAATCAAGAAGTTATAGAAGAAGTAAAACAAGAGGAACCTACGATTGAACAGCTTCTTCAAAACGAAAAAGATAAGTTTTTACGTCTTTTTGCTGAATTTGAGAACTATAAGAAAAGAACCTCAAAAGAAAGAATGGAGCTTTTTAAAACGGCAGGTCAGGAATTAATGACATCTTTACTGCCAATCGTAGATGATTTTGAACGTGCTTTAAATCATATTGAAGAATCTCCAGAAACAGAAGAATTACGCAAAGGAGTTTCCTTAATTCATCAAAAGTTCTACAACACACTAGAGCAAAAAGGATTAATCAAAATCGATGTGAATGGTGGAGACGTTTTTGATGCAGAATTGCATGAAGCAATCACTCAAATCCCTGCGCCAACTGAAGATTTAAAAGGAAAAGTGATTGATTGTCTAGAAAAAGGATACAAATTAGGGGATAAAATAATACGTTATCCAAAAGTAGTCATAGGTCAATAAACTAATAAAATTTGAATAAAAAGTAATTTTTATTCTTTAATGAACCAAGCAATAATGGCAAAACAAGATTACTACGAAATATTAGGAATTTCAAGAGCTGCAACTCAAGCTGATATCAAAAAAGCCTACAGAAAAATGGCAATTAAATATCATCCTGATAAAAATCCAGATGATAAAACTGCAGAAGAAAATTTCAAAAAAGCTGCAGAGGCTTACGAAGTTTTGAGTGATGAAAACAAAAAAGCACGCTATGATCAATATGGTCATGCAGCTTTTGATGGCCCTCAAGGTGGAGGAGGCTTTGGCGGAGGCATGAATATGGACGACATATTCAGTCAATTTGGCGATATTTTTGGTGGTGGCTTTGGCGGATTTGGTGGTGGAGGCCAAAGACAAGCTCGCGTAAAAGGAAGCAATATGCGTATTCGTGTAAAACTTACTTTAGAAGAAATCGCTAAAGGTGTTGAAAAGAAAGTAAAAGTTCGCAGAAAAGTACAAGCTGATGGCGTAAGATATTCAACGTGTTCAAACTGTAATGGTTCAGGACAACAAATGCGTGTTACCAATACCATTTTAGGAAGAATGCAAACTGCAACTACCTGTGGAAGTTGTGGTGGAGCAGGAGAAACATTGAGCAATAAACCAGATGGCGCAGATGCACAAGGATTGGTTTTCAAAGAAGAAACGGTTTCTATCAATATTCCTGCGGGAGTTACAGAAGGAGTTCAACTAAAAGTTGGAGGAAAAGGAAATGAAGCTCCTGGTAAAAACTCAATTCCTGGAGATTTATTAGTAGTGATTGAAGAAGTTGAACATGAAAACTTAAAAAGAGAGGGAACAAACATTCATTATGATCTCTATATAAGTTATCCAGAAGCAGTCTTAGGAACGAACAAAGAAGTAGAAACAGTTTCTGGAAAAGTTAAAATAAAGATTGATGCAGGAACTCAATCAGGAAAAATTTTACGTTTAAAAGGAAAAGGA
Organism: Polaribacter sp.; assembly: GCA_030731695.1. GTDB lineage: Bacteria > Bacteroidota > Bacteroidia > Flavobacteriales > Flavobacteriaceae > Polaribacter. Next base: position 10,687 of record JANQTK010000349.1, on the reverse strand, counting down.
TTGCCAAGCTTAGAGCGTTATGGTACAGGAGATTTCCTGATACATATAAACGTTTGGACCCCTCAAGAATTAAATAAAGAACAACGTAAATTCTTTGAATCAATGATGGAACACGAAAACTTTATTCCACACCCAAATAAATCTGACAAATCATTTTTTGAGAAAGTGAAGGATATGTTTTCTTAAAAAAACGATAAAATTTTTAAATTCATAAAAAAAACATTAAAATATTTCTATAGTAAAAATTATTTAAATACATTTGTATTGTTATTGAGAAATCGATAACACTTTTTCTTTTTCATAGCAATTTTTCCCACTCAAGTTTTTAATTTGAGTGGGTTTTTTTATAGATTTAATCACTACTTTTGCCATCTGAAAGCAGACTTATCTTATCGCCTTGAATTGAGTTCAAGGAGGAAAGTCCGGACACCAAAGAGTAATCATAGCGGATAACATCCGTCCAGTGTAAACTGAGGACAAGTGCAACAGAAAGCAAGTACAGTTCGGCTGTAGTGAAACCAGGTAAACTCTATGAGGTGCAATGCCATGTATATTAGAGCTTGAGGGCTACTCGCCCGATTCTAAAGGGTAGGCAGATAGATGTTGATAGTAATATCAATACTAGATAAATGATAAGAAACCTGAACTAGTTTCAGGTGACAGAATTCGGCTTACAAGTCTGCTTTTTTATTTTATGAATTCTTCAATAAAAATCAAAAATTGATTTAAAAACATAAATAAAAACGAATGTTTTTAAAAAATAGCTTTTACTTATCAATAAATTACAGCTATCTATTATTTATTTTTTAAAATTGGTTTTATTGATGTAAATTTGTTATCAACAAGAAACCTTAAAAACTTTTATATATGGCTTTTGATATTGAAATGATTAAGCAGGTCTATGCTACTATGTCAGAACGTGTTGATGCAGCTCGAAAAATCACCGGAAAACCCTTAACACTCGCAGAGAAAATTTTATATTCACATCTTTGGGATGGAACTCCAACCAAAGCATTTTCAAGAGGAAAAGATTACGTAGATTTTGCTCCAGATAGAATTGCTTGTCAAGATGCAACTGCACAAATGGCATTGTTGCAATTTATGCAAGCAGGAAAAGCAAAAGTAGCAGTTCCAACAACTGTTCATTGCGATCATTTGATTCAAGCGAAAATTGGTGCGGTTGCAGATTTAAAACATGCAAATAGCACAAGTAGTGAGGTTTTTAATTTTTTAGAATCGGTTTCAAATAAATACGGAATTGGTTTTTGGAAACCAGGTGCTGGAATTATCCATCAAGTTGTTTTAGAAAATTATGCATTTCCTGGCGGAATGATGATTGGAACAGATTCTCACACGGTAAATGCTGGTGGTTTAGGAATGGTTGCAATCGGTGTTGGTGGTGCTGATGCTGTTGATGTAATGGCAGGAATGGCATGGGAATTGAAATTTCCAAAATTAATTGGTGTAAAATTAACTGGTAAATTATCAGGTTGGACTGCACCAAAAGACGTAATCTTAAAAGTAGCAGAAATCCTTACTGTAAAAGGTGGAACAGGTGCTATTGTTGAGTATTTTGGACCTGGTGCAACTGCCATGTCTTGTACTGGTAAAGGTACAATCTGTAATATGGGTGCTGAAATTGGTGCAACAACTTCAACATTTGGGTATGATGAATCTATGGAGCGTTATTTACGTGCAACAGATAGAACTGATGTAGCAGATGCAGCAAACGAAATCAAAGAATATTTAACAGCTGATGCTGAAGTGTATACAAATCCTGAGTTGTATTTTGATCAAGTAATTGAAATCAATTTATCTGAATTAGGGCCTTTATTAAACGGACCTTTTACACCAGATTTATCAACAACTGTTGGGAAAGATATGGCTACAAAAGCGGCTGCAAATGATTGGCCAATGCAAGTTGAATGGGGTTTAATTGGTTCTTGTACAAATTCATCTTACGAAGATTTATCCAGAGCTTCATCAATAGCGCAACAGGCTTTAGACAAGGGCATTAAAATGAAAGCTGAGTTGGGAATCAATCCAGGTTCAGAGCAAGTTAGATATACAGCTGAAAGAGATGGAATTCTTGGAATTTTCGAAAAACTTGATGCAAAGATATTTACAAATGCTTGTGGCCCTTGTATCGGTCAATGGGCTAGATATTCTGATCCAAAAAATGCGCCAAAAAATAGCATCGTTCATTCATTCAATAGAAACTTTGCAAAAAGAGCTGACGGAAACCCAAATACACACGCATTTGTTGCTTCTCCAGAGATAACTGCTGCAATCGCTATTGCTGGTCGTTTAGACTTTAATCCAATGACTGATTCCTTAATCAATGAAAATGGTGAGGAAGTAATGTTTGATGAACCAACAGGATGGGAATTGCCTCCAAAAGGTTTTGAAGTGAAAGATAATGGTTTTTTAGCCCCTGAAGAAGATGGAAGTCACGTAGTAGTTTCTGTTGATGAATCATCAGAAAGATTGCAATTATTAGCACCTTTTGAACCTATTGGAAATACTATTAAAAATGCCAAATTACTAATCAAAGCTTTTGGAAAATGTACTACTGATCACATTTCAATGGCTGGTCCTTGGTTGCGTTTTAGAGGTCATTTAGACAATATTGCAAACAATACCTTGATTGGTGCTGTGAACGCATTCAATCAAAAAACAAATTTTGTAAAAAATCAATTGACTGGTGAATATGACGCTGTGCCTGCAGTTCAAAGAGCGTATAAAGCAGCAGGAATCAAAACTGTCGTTGTAGGAGATCATAATTATGGGGAAGGTTCATCAAGAGAGCATGCTGCAATGCAACCAAGATTTTTGGGTGTTGCTGCAGTAATCGTAAAATCTTTTGCTAGAATTCATGAAACAAACCTTAAAAAACAAGGAATGTTAGGATTGACTTTTGCGAATGAAGCTGATTATGATTTAATTCAAGAAGATGATACTATCAATTTCTTAGATTTGAATGAGTTTGCTCCAGACAAACAATTAAGTGTGGAGTTTGTTCACACAGATGGAAGCAAAGATGTTATCAAATTGAATCATACTTATAATCAAGCTCAAATTGAATGGTTTAACGAAGGTTCTGCATTGAATTTGATTAAAATCCAAAATACTCAATAAAATTTATACACTTTTTTTAAAAAAACTCTTGAAGAAATTCAGGAGTTTTTTTGTAAGCAATAGTTTTGAAATCAGACTGTTAAATTATAATTAATTAAAAGTCTTTTTATGAAAAATCTTTGGTTCTTAAACAATGTGAATTTATTTCAATTATTATGTCCTCATAAGTTTAAAGAGTTTAAAGAATGTCATTCTTTTGATACGTATAAAAAAAATGATTATATCTATTTTGAGGAAGATACTGCCAACAAGGTGTATTTAATTGAAAATGGTAAGGTTAAACTAGGCTATTATACTGAAGAGGGTGAAGAAATTGTGAACGCAATTCTAACGAAAGGAGAATTATTTGGCGAAAAGGCTATTTTAGGAGAAGAAAAAAGAAACGAATTTGCACAATCTGTAGATAGTATCACTTCAATTTGTCCTGTAAGTGTCAATACATTACTTGATTTAATGCAAAATGACAAAACGTTTAGTTTAAGTATTTATAAATTTTTAGGTTTTCGATTTAAAAAACTAGAAAGAAGGCTACAACTTGTTTTGTTTAAAGATATAAGGACTCGTTTTTTAGAGTTTGTAAAAGAATTATGTGATGATTATGGTCATGATTGTTTAAAATCTGGACATAAAATAATTGTACATCCCTACACTCAAAAAGATATAGCTTCATTGATTGGAACATCAAGATCTAATTTAAATGTTTTAATGAATGAGTTGAAAAATGAAAATATCATCAATTTTAACAGAAAAGAAATTAGAATTTTACAAAAAATTGCTTAAAAGTTCGGTGGCTAACATTTCAAAATTTAATTTGATTATAATTTTGTTTCAAATATTAATTTAAACAATATAAAATGAGAAAATTTTTAAATTTAGTTTATTTATCAATGATTGCCATTGTTTTTGCGTCATGTGATAGTAATGAAGAAAACTTACCAACTACAGCAGTTTTAACTACCAATTTTCAGGGATTAGAAACTTTGGGAGCAAATTTTGTTTATGAAGGTTGGTTAATTGTAAATGGTAAACCAGTTAGTACAGGGACATTTACAAGCGTTCAATTTCCACAAACTTTTGTTGTGAATAGTGATGATTTAAATAATGCGACTACTTTTGTTTTGTCAGTTGAACCTGCTGTAGATCCTGATCCAGCACCAGCATCAACAAAAATTTTAGCAGGAGATTTTTCAGGAAAAACGGCAAATGTTAATTCTGATAACATAGTTGTTGCCGCTGATAGTTCAATAAAATCGTTTAATAATTCTTGGGGAAAATATATTTTAGCGACTCCAACTGATTCAGACGATTCTAATGAAGCTAGTGGAGTTTGGTTTTTAGATAACTCTGGCGCTAGTCCTATAGCAGGTTTAGGGTTACCAAAATTAACTGAAGGATGGAAATATGAAGGTTGGGTTGTACTAAATGGAACACCAATAAGCACAGGAACTTTTACTCAAGTAAATATGGCTGATGACAATTTTTCTTCCTCTCCTTATAAGGGTATTGTTAATAGTGGACCACCTTTTCCTGGTGAAGATTATTTAAGAGGAGCTGCAGGTGGAGTTAATTTTCCTACCGATTTAAAAGGAGCTACAATTGTTGTTTCTATTGAGCCATTTCCAGATAATAGCTCAGCGCCTTTTACTTTGAAACCATTAGCACATATGGTGCCAACAAATGCTATGAATCATACTGTTTTAACCATGGGAAAAGGACCATTAGCAGTTTTAAGTGGAACAGTTTCTAGATAATAAATGATACATTTTAAAATGATAAAACTTTTGAATTTCTTCAAGAGTTTTATTTTTTAAAAATGCCCAAAAACAATTTATTGAAAACTGAAATTTGAGCATCAACTAACCAACAGTTGTTATCATTTTGTTTTAATTTTCACAGGCATTCTATAAATTTCACCTTTTTGAATACCTTTTGTATTGATTTTTTTATAATTCAATTTATTTTTCACAAACGAATTGAAATCTTTTAAATTAGAATCTACATCAATGACAACTAACTCATTTTGGTTGTTGATCATAAATGAAACTTCGGCTGTTGAAGTTGATTTCAATTCTAATGGAATTTTATTTCCAAGGAATTTCATGATTTCAGAACGCAATTCTGAGGTTACTTTTGATGGATCTTTTTCTATCGCATTTGCTGAAAAAGAAATTGTCAAACTAAAAAGTAAGATAGCAATGATTGATTTTAAATTTCTCATAATGTGTGTATTAAGTTTTATGTATTTTCTTAATAGACACTTATTTTTAAAAAACGTTTCAGTAAAAATCGGACTTTAATAGATTCTTAACAGACTTTAACTGATTTTAAGAATTTAAGCTTTGAAAAGTATTCTTGATTTATCAAAAAAAATTATTTGGCTTTTTCAACCAATTCCAATTTGTCTAAACTCGTTTTAGTTGTGAAAATTCCATAATTGATAACGACCGTTTTTTTTTCAATTTTATCAATAGTGCCAACAGAATTTGAATCAATAATTCGCACTCTGTCATTGATTTTAAAATGGTAATCTTGCTTTTCTTTGGCAACTTTTTCAGCTTCAATTTTCTTTTCTTCACGCACTTTCACCACTTTTTTCAAGACTTCATTTTCTACTTGTTGAATGATTTCTTCTTGTCTTTTTTTATGAATAATGGCTTGTTGTTTTTGAGAAACTGTTTTTGGCTTTTCAGGATTTTTTTTCAAATGTTTTACCCGTTCGTCAGCAACCCATTTATTGAAACTCGCTAGCAATTCTTTTTTATTATTTGTCTGAAAAAACTTATTCAAAAACTCGTTCATCTTTCTTCCAAAAGACAGCATTTTTTGATTGTTATCATACAATTCTTGAAATCCTTCAAGTTTTTCCTGAATTTTTTGTTCCTTTTGCTGTAAATTTTCTAAATATTCAAGTTCTTTATGTTGTTGCTTTTCTAGGTTTTCTGAATTTTTTTGCAGGCGATTTCGCTCTTGTTGTAGTTTAGAAATGGTTTTATCTAAACGTATTTTTTCATTTTCAACTCTTTTTTTTGCTTTGTTAATCAAACTAAATGGAATGCCATTTTTTTGTGCTACTTCAAACGTGAATGAACTTCCTGCTTGTCCTACAAACAATTTATACAAAGGTTCTAAAGTTCGTTCATCAAACTGCATGTTGGCATTGGTTACGTTTTCCAATTCGTTTGCCAAGACTTTTAAATTGGAGTAATGCGTGGTAATAATTCCGAAAGCTTTGTTATTATAAAACTCTTCTAAGAAAATTTCAGCCAAAGCACCTCCTAATTCTGGGTCTGTTCCTGTGCCAAATTCATCAATTAAAAACAAAGTATTTTCATCGCATTTTTTTAGAAAATGGCGCATATTTTTCAATCGATAACTATATGTACTTAATTGATTTTCAATAGATTGATTATCTCCAATATCTGTAAGAATGGTGTCAAAAATATAGGATTCACTGCGTTCATCAACTGGAATTAACAAACCACTTTGCAACATTACTTGCAGCAATCCAATGGTTTTTAAAGTGATACTTTTTCCACCAGCATTGGGTCCTGAAATAACAATAATCTGCTGTTTTTCATGCAAAGTGATGCTTTGAGAAACAGTATCAATCTTATTTTCTTTGTTTTTTTTCCACAAAATAGGATGATACGCATTCTTGAAGAAAATCTTTTTAGTCTTGGTAATTTTAGGCAACACCCCTTGATGTTGATGCGCATATTTTGCTTTTGCGCCAATCACATCTAAGTGCGTTAAAAATGTAAGATATTCCTCTAAAAGTGAGACAAATGGACGAATTGTCGTAGCTAAATCACGTAAAATTTTGATGATTTCTTGTTTCTCTTCGTACAACAAATTTTGATATTCGCGCGAATAAGCTAAAGTTGCTTGAGGCGCAATATAAACAATACCACCTGATTTTGAAGCTCCTAACAAACTGCCTTCCACTTTTCTTCTATGCATTGCCATGACAGCCAAAACACGCTGATTGTCAATGACAGTTTCTTTAATATCATCTAAATATCCTGCTGCTATTGCTTTGGATAATGCACTCGAAAAACTTGCGCCAATTTTTCCACGAATTGAATTGATATCTTTTCTGATTTGTTTCAATTCTGGTGAGGCATTGTTCTTTACTTCGCCAGAAATTTCAATGATTTGTTTGATTTCGTCATTGATATAGGTTGTGAATTCGATTTTCTGAGTCAATTCAAAGAAAGTGGGAAATAACATTTGAAATTTTTTGAAAAACAAAATCAACTCATTCACAGTGAGTGATGTTTTAGCAACTTTTAAAAAAGCTTCCGTTTCAATAAAACTATTTTCAATAGCCAATCTTTTGACACTATCCGTAATATCATCAAAACCATGATTGGGAACTCTGTTATCATTTTGAAAAGATGATACATATTCATTTACCAAATGCAACTCTTTAAAAAGTTCTTTTCTGGAATAAAAAGGTTTAATTTCAAGTACTTTTTCTTTTCCTAAACCAGAAATACAATGTGCTGAAACATGTTTTAAAACCGTTAAAAATTCTAAATCTTGTAATGTTTTTTCTGATATGTTTTTACCCAAAATGTTATCTTTGAAATCCCTGCAAAAATAAGAAACAATGCAAGTAAAAATAGCGGATAGTTGGAAAAATATTTTACAAACGGAATTTGATAAACCGTATTTCGATTCACTTTCAGAGTTCGTAAAAACGGAATATAAACAGTACACTTGTTATCCAAAAGGAAGTGAAATATTTGCTGCTTTTGATTATTGTAGTTTTGATAATTTGAAAGTTGTGATTATTGGGCAAGATCCTTATCATGGTCCAAATCAAGCAAATGGTTTGTGTTTTTCGGTTCATGATGGCATTTCACATCCACCATCCTTGATCAATATTTTTAAAGAATTATCAGCAGATTTAAATGTGCCTTATCCACAAAGTGGCAATCTTGAAAAATGGGCAAAACAAGGCGTTTTGATGTTAAATGCCACGTTAACAGTGAGAGCCAATGAAGCAGGAAGTCATCAAAAAAAAGGTTGGGAAACTTTTACAGATGCAGTGATTCAACAAATTTCTAAAGAAAAAACGCATGTTGTTTTTTTACTTTGGGGCGGATTTGCTAAACAAAAAATGAAGTTGATTGATTTAAAAAAGCACTGCGTTTTAACAACGGGTCATCCTTCACCATTAAGTGCCAATAGGGGGTATTGGTTTGGAAACAAACATTTTTCCAAAACAAATAAAATGCTCGAAAATATGAGTAAACCTATTATTGAGTGGTAGTTAACAAATTTTCATTGAAATAAGGTAACAAAATAGATTCTAAAATTTCTTCAGTTATATCGGGATAATTGACTTTATATGAAGGTTCTGAATGAATCCATTTGGCAATTTTTTTCAATCTTTTTCTTTCTAAACTTTTAATAACTGGAACACCCATTTTTTCTAAAGCTGCTGCATTGCATTGTTGTTCAAATTGATTTTTCATAGGAATAACCATCAATTTTTTTTCTAAAAATAAGGCTTCAGAAGGAGTTTCGAATCCTGCTCCACACAATACACCTTCACAAGATGTAATGCTTTTAATGAAATCAAATTCGTTGATTGGATATATTACCATATTTTTTTTAAATATCAATTGGGATGCATTTTTTGAAAAAATATGCCATTTTATCAATGGGATTTCTGACAAAACCTCTATAATTTTATTGTGGTCGTAAGAAGGCAAATACACAGAATAATGTCCTTTATTAGTTATAGTACTGTATCTAATTTGTTTTCGAATGATGGGAGTAAATACAGCTGAACTATAGGATTGAAAATGAAATCCAAATTTTCGTGTTGCAGGTGCGTAATATCTTAAAATTAATTTTTCTAATCTAAATTTTCCTTTTTTTGGGGATTTTTCATCCAAAACTGCATTTTGATGACTGAGAGAAATGCAATTCACATTTTTTAATTTGGCTGCCCAAGCTGAAACTGGTTCAAAATCATTGATCACCAAATCATAATTTTTAACGGGCAATTGTCTAATTTCTCTAAAAAAACGAAACAATCGAATTTTTTTAATGGTTTTCCAAAAATCAATCCCACCATTTTTTCCAAAAGTATAGTTCAAACCATATAATTTGTAGGTGATAGGATAATCCATTTGAATTTCACATTCATTTCCACTAATTAAAATATCAACATCACCTTTTTCTTTTAGAATTGGAATAATCTCTTTGGCACGAGTTAAATGTCCATTTCCAGTACCTTGAATAGCGTATAAAATTTTCATAAATTATCGTTTACTTGCTTGTATGGCAAACTCTTTTAAAAGTTCATCAATCATAAAATCATTTTCTTTTTGTTTCTTTTTCAATAATTTTTTTTCAGTTGGTTTGCTTTCTAAAAGAGCCTTCACAAGAGGATCTTTTGCGTATTCGTATAATGACCAGGCATTATTTTGATATTCTAAAGCTGTTAAATTTTCAACCCAATCTCCTGAATTCAAATACATTGTTTTACCTTTTTGATTCCTGATTTCTTTCATTTCTGGTTGATGAATATGACCGCAAATCACATAATCATATTCGTTTTCAATCGCAATCTCAGCAGCAGTTTCTTCGAAGTTATTGACAAATTTGATGGCGCTTTTTACACTGTTTTTGATTTTTTTAGAAAGCGAAAGTTTTCCATATCCGAACAAATTGCTAATCCAATTGATAAAAGTGTTTATAATAATGAGTGCATCATACCCAATTCCACCCAATTTTGCCAACCATTTTGAATGTTTCATAGTGATATCAAAAACATCTCCATGAAAAATCCAAGCTTTTTTTCCGTCTAATTCTAGAATCAATTTGTTTAAAATGGTAAAACTTCCCAAGTGAAACCCTTTGAATTTTCGCAACATTTCGTCATGATTTCCAGTGATATAATAAACTCTAGTTTTTTTGGAAAGCATTCCTGTAATCTGTTTGATAACATTCATGTGAGATTTTGGAAAATAGTGTTTGCTAAATTGCCAAATATCAATAATGTCGCCATTTAAAATCAATACTTTTGGTTGAATTGTTTTCAAATAATTCAGCAATTCTTTTGCTTTACAACCATAGGTTCCTAAATGCACATCAGAAATTATAACATAATCTACAGGTCGTTTTTTTATTTTTTTCATGTATGTTTTGAAATTAGAAGAGGTTTCAGAAAATTGCGAAACAATGATTTTTGATTTCGCAGGAAAGCACAATACAATTGAATTTTAGTAAAAAACAACATAGTACTTTTTGAATTTTACCAAAAGTAGCCTTGAAATGTTTTATAATTGTAAAATATAGGTCAAGAAAACGAACCTAAAACTTTATATAAAAGTATCTTAAATGTAAAGTTATTGCAAAAAAAATCCGCTAAAAGCGGATTCATCGAATTTGAAGTTAAGAAACAAATGATATTAAGATACATTCACTTGTTGAATTGTCGTTTGGTTGATTTGTACATTGTCTGCTAAACCACAGGAAGAAGAAGTACTTCTGCAAGATGAAAAACATACGATTCCTATAACACAAATGG
>JANQTK010000348.1 GCA_030731695.1 Polaribacter sp. | reverse complement strand
ACTGTATATTTTGCACAAAATATGTTGCAACGTAAAAATGAATCTTTCTCTGGAAAAAGAGTAGTAATTTCTGGTTCAGGAAACGTAGCTCAATTTGCTGCTGAAAAATCAATTGAATTGGGTGCAAAAGTTTTAACACTTTCGGATTCAAGTGGATATATTCAAGTTGAAAGTGGATTTACAACAGAACAATTGCAACATGTAATGCATATCAAAAATGTAAAACGTGGAAGAATTAGTGATTTTCTAGACAAATATCCTTCAGCAAAATTTGTTGAAGGGCAAAGACCTTGGTCAGTTTCTTGTGACATTGCTTTGCCATGTGCTACTCAAAATGAATTGAATGGTGATGAAGCAAAACAACTAATTAAAAATGGTTGTATGTGTGTTTCTGAAGGCGCAAATATGCCTTCAACTCCAGATGCTATGCACGAATTTCAGCATGCAAAAATATTATTTGCACCTGGAAAAGCATCCAATGCAGGAGGTGTAGCAACCTCAGGATTGGAAATGAGTCAAAACTCATTGCGTTTAAGTTGGTCAAGAAAAGAAGTAGATGAGCGTTTGAAAGAAATCATGGAAAATATTCATTCTTCGTGTGTTCAATATGGTCAAAACGAAGACGGTTCTATTGATTATGTAAGAGGTGCAAATATTGCAGGTTTCGTAAAAGTAGCAGATGCCATGTTAGCGCAAGGCGTGATCTAAGGGCTTTTTTAAATTAATTTATATAAAACGCATCAATTTTTTTGATGCGTTTTTTTGTTCAGCTTATTTTAAAAAGTAATCTTTACAAAACAAAACAAAATATTTTTATTTTAATGGTTTTAATAATTCACTTTTTTATTGGGTTTTTTACATCTTTTTTGGGGTCAATAACTCCAAGTATGTTAAACATGACCGCTTTAAAAGTGAGTTTAAAATACGATGAAAAAGCAGGAAATAAATATGCATTAGGTGTTTCTGTAATTGTATTTTTTCAAGCTTATATTGCCATTTTATTGTCAAAATATATTTTAGAAAATCCAGCAATATTAGAAACTATTGAAAAATTAGGAGTCGTTATTTTTATGGTGTTAACCTATTATTTTTACAGAGAATCTAAAAAAGATAAAATTAAAACCGAACAAAATCAACTAAAAAAAGAGAACCCCTTTTTTTTAGGAATAACTTTATCCGTTTTAAATATGTTTGCAATTCCTTTTTTCTTTGGAGTTGTAGCTACTTTCAACATTTTTAATGTTTTTAGTTTCGATGCTTTTCCTGTGTTATTTTTTATGATAGGATCGGTTTTAGGAACCTATTTTATTTTATATTTTTATGCAAAATATGCTAAAAATATTCAGCAAAAAACAGGCAAACTCACAAAAGATATTAATCTTGTTTTAAGTTTATTGACAGCATTTGTTGCTGTTTTTTCAATCATAAAACTCCTTTATAAATTTATAAATTCATGAAAATCGTAAAAAATATACTTGTTGATGGAACACATAAAAAACCAATTCTAACAGATGTTTTTTATAACACAACCAATCAACCAAAACCAATTGTTATTTTTTGTCACGGATACAAAGGATTTAAAGATTGGGGCGCATGGAATTTAATGGCTCAAGCTTTTGCTGATGCAGGATTTTTCTTTGTTAAATTTAATTTTTCACACAATGGAGGCACTGTTAAACAACCTATTGATTTTCCTGATTTAGAAGCTTTTGGAAATAATAATTACACCAAAGAATTGGATGATTTAGAGAATGTTTTAGATTGGGTTTGTAATAATTCTGATTATAAAAGTGAAATAAATGCAGATTCAATTTCTTTGATAGGTCACAGTAGAGCAGGAGGTATTGTGCTACTAAAATCGAATGAAGATTCACGAATTAAAAAGGTAATTACGCTGGCTGGAGTTTGCGATTTTAGTAAGAGAACTGCAACAATTGGTAATTTAGAAGAATGGAAAAAAGAAGGCGTAAAATATGTTTTAAATGGAAGAACCAAACAAGAAATGCCACATTTTTATCAATTTTATGAAGATTTTATCAGAAATAAAGAACGCTTAAATATTCAAAAAGCAAC
>JANQTK010000347.1 GCA_030731695.1 Polaribacter sp. | reverse complement strand
ATACTTTTGTTGAGTCAATAAATCAATTCAATAAACAAAAAATGCTACAAGTTAAAAAGATACTCTTATTTCTTTTTCTAGTTCCAATAGTTGTATTTAGTCAAGAAAAAATAACCTTAAGTGGAACAGTTTACGACAATTCAAATAACGAAACTTTAATTGGTGTTTCTGTTTTTATTCCCGAAATAAATGCAGGAACCTCAACAAATGAATATGGTTTTTATTCCATAACAATTCCAAAAGGAACTTACAAAATTCAAGTAAGTTATGTTGGTTATACAACAATTGTTGAAACCATCAATTTATCAGAAAAACTTACAAAAGACTTCAAATTGAAAGAAGCTGCTGAGAGTTTAGACGAAATTATTATTGAAGCTGATATTGAAAAACTGAATGTGAGAACTCCACAAATGAGTGTCAATAAACTCACTTCAGCAACTATCAAACAAATTCCTGTTGTGCTTGGTGAAGCAGATATTATCAAATCTTTACTTCTTTTACCAGGAGTTACAAGTGCAGGTGAAGGCGCATCAGGATTTAATGTTAGAGGTGGTGCTGCAGACCAAAATTTGATTCTTTTAGACGAAGCCATTGTGTTTAATTCTTCGCATTTATTCGGATTTTTCTCTGTTTTTAATCCTGATGTCATCAAAGATGTAAAATTATATAAAGGAGGAATTCCTGCGCGTTTTGGAGGAAGATTATCTTCTGTTTTAGATATTTATCAAAAAGAAGGAAATAGCAAAGATTTTAATTTAACAGGTGGTATTGGATTGGTTTCTAGCAGATTACTAGCTGAAGGACCCATTGAAAAAGAAAAAAGTTCTTTTTTGATTGGAGGAAGAGCTTCTTATGCACATCTTTTTTTACCTTTATTTGATAATGACAACAAAGCGTATTTTTATGATGTAAATACCAAAGTCAATTATCGATTTAATGATCAAAATAACTTGTTTTTATCAACTTATTTTGGAAAAGATATTTTTGGAGTTAGTGATAATTTCGTGAATAAATACGGAAATAATGTAATTAATTTACGTTGGAATCACTTGTTCTCTGATAAAATTTTCTCGAATTTATCATTGATTTATTCTGATTATTTTTATGGTTTAATTCTTGATTTTGTTGGTTTTGAATGGGATTCTGGAATTACTAATTTTAACTTAAAGTACGATTTTAAGCATTATATTAATGAAAATATAAAGCTTAGTTATGGAATCAATAATATTTACATCAAATTTAATCCAGGAGAAATTATTCCAAATAGAACTTCATCTGGAATTATTGCAGAAAAATTAACAGATAAATATGCCAATGAATTTGCTGCATATATAGATGCTGAACATCAAATCAATGAAAAATTAACGCTGCAATATGGCGCTCGTTTTAGTAATTTTTTACGTTTAGGACAAGACGAATTGAATGTATATGCAAACAATCAACCTGTAGTTTATAACGAACAGTTTAAAAAATACGAATCTGCAGTTGCAATAGGTGTTGAAAATTTTAAAAGAAGTGATGTCATCAGCAATTTCAGCAATTTTGAACCCCGTTTTTCACTGTCTTATGTGTTGAATGACAATGAATCTATCAAAGCAAGTTACAATAGAATGGCGCAGTATTTACACTTACTTTCCAACACTGCCTCTCCTACTCCATTAGATGTTTGGGCGCCAAGTGGCAGATATATTAGACCTCAACTATTAGATCAATTGGCTATTGGTTATTTCAAAACATTAAAAAATGGGGCATATTCTCTAGAAACTGAAGCATTTTACAAAGACATTCAAAACAGAATTGATTATATCAATGGTGCCAATTTAATCGCCAATAACGAAATTGAAACTGTAATTTTAAATGGTCAAGCAAGAGCTTACGGTTTAGAGGTTTTATTTAGAAAAAATGAAGGAGATTTTAAAGGTTGGTTAGCCTATACATTGTCTCGCTCTGAACAACAAACTCCAGGAAGAAATGCTAATGAACCTGGCATAAATCAAGGAAATTGGTACAGTTCTCCTTTTGATAAAACGCACGATATCTCTTTGAATGGAAGTTATGAATTGAATAAAAAATGGAAATTCAA
>JANQTK010000346.1 GCA_030731695.1 Polaribacter sp. | reverse complement strand
GATAATCCATTAGAAACTATTTCACTTGATAAATTGAGTATTGAATTTTCACTTCACCCAAATTATATTGTTCGTAAATTCAAAGAAATCACAGGCTTCAAACTTTCTGAATATCTAACCAAGATAAGATTAGAGCATTCAATAAAATACTTATTATCAAATGAAGAAAACATTACATCGATAGCTTTAGAAAGTGGATTTTATGACCAAAGCCATTTTAATAAGAGCTTTAAAAAGCATATAGATACTACTCCAAATCAATTTAGAAAAGTTATTAAAGGTTAGTCTTGTACAATTTTAACTTGCTAACAACATCTATATTTGTGATTCACATCTAAAATAATACTATTTTGAGAATTAAGAAAAAAACGAGAAACATTTCACTTATTATAATAGCAATAGTAGTTGCTTTATTCTTTTATGGAAAATACAATTTTGATAATGACAGACAAAATTTTAGAAATATTGTATCATTAGCAGCTATTGGAGAGGTCAAAAATGCGTTTGACAAAATAGAAGAAAGAAAAAGTTTCCCAAATCCGATATTGAATTTTTTTTATCAAAGATGGAAGAAAAAAATGTATGCTCGTTTTGTTTCAAAAGAAGAAGTGTTTGAAAATACCTCTGGAAACAAAATAGTGAACGATATTTCAAATATTTATCGTGAATATTGGAGAGTAGAATTAATGAAACCTATGCCAAAAAGTAGAACAGACTCTACGTTGTACAACAATATTTCTGACTATATAGTAACCAATAAGTTAACAACATTCTCAAAAGATAGCTTGCGAAAAAACATTAAAGACGACTCTGAGCTGAGGAAAATAATTGAAAAAGAAGGATTTAAAGTAGATTTTAAATTCCGAAATGGTTTTCAAGAGTTATTCATTTGGAATAAAGAAAGCACTAAAAAGTATGAAGTGATTTTACCAAAAGAAACTGTAAAAACCACTGTTGTATTTATTGAAAGCTATCATATAAACGGATATGACGACTTTGCAACATTTGGAGATTCTCAAGTTGGTGGATGGGCTATAAAAGAATCTGCAACACTATTTTGTAATAAAGGCACCTACAATTTAGATTCAGAGAAATTTGAAGTTTCCTACTTGAAACACGAAAGTTTACATTTTACTGATTTAAACAATTACCCAAACTTAAGTGCTGCCGATTTGGAATATAGAGCTAAAGTGATTGAATTGATGTATTGCACCAAAGAAACTATTTATGATAATATAGGACTGTTTATAAGTGGCGCAAATAAAACTGACAGAAATAACTCTCATCCTTATGCAAATTACGTTTTGATTCAAAATTTATCGAAAATGCTATTTAATTCTGATTATGAATCGGATTATACAAAATGGAAAAAAGTACCTGTTGAAAAAATTAACAAGGCTGCATCTTCATTGTATGAATCAAGTGAAAATAAACTACAGACAAACAGTAGCTTAAATGAAATAATATAATCTGAGGCTAAAAATGTCTTTACTTAATCGAAAAGTTTGTGTTCCAAAATCCTTTTACTATACTTATATTAGTCAAATTAAGCAATTTGTTTAACGCAACCATTTTGTACTAGCTGCATCTAAAAAATAAAACTAAATAATACTATTTATGAAAAGAGGATTTTTAATAGTATCGTTAATAGCAATTATTTTATCTTGTTCAAGTGATGATAAAATTATAATAAATGAACAGAATTTTTTAGTTTTTGGACACTTCTATGGTATGTGTGTTGGGGAAAGTTGTGTAGAAACTTTTAAACTTACAGACAAAAAATTACTTGAGGACACCATTGACGATTATTCAGGGCAAAATTTAGCATTTATAGAATTAGAAAATGACAAGTTTGAACAAATCAAAAACTTGATTGACTTTTTTCCAAATCAACTTTTAAACGAAAGCGAAACAGTTTTTGGATGTCCGGATTGTGCAGACGGGGGTGGATTATTTATTCAATACTCAGAAAATGGAAAGATAAAAAGTTGGAGAATTGACCAAAACAAAAATAATGTTCCAACTTACTTGCACAATTTCATGGACAAAGTGAATGAAAAAATTGCACTGATAAATAATTAAA
>JANQTK010000345.1 GCA_030731695.1 Polaribacter sp. | reverse complement strand
AATAAAAGTTTCAATTTAATTTGACGCAAAGTAACAGGCATTGTTACATAAAAAACGCACTGTTTATACTTTTTTCAAAAATAGTAAACGATATATAAATAAACGAATCTAAATGGAATTTTTATTTGGTTCAGTATCTGTAAATTAATTTTAGTATTCTGTTGATAAAATTAAAAAAAGAACTATATTTGCACCCGCATTTTCATGAAGTAAATGCAAACAAACAAGTATTAATACGCAAAACAAATAGTATGTACGCAATCGTAGAGATAGCAGGGCAGCAGTTTAAAGTAGCAAAAGACCAAAAAGTATACGTTCATCGTTTACAAGCAGAAGAAGGATCAAAAGTAACTTTTGATAACGTTCTTTTATTGGATAACAATGGAACTGTAACAATTGGCGCCCCAGCTATAGAAGGAGCTTCAGTAACAGCTCAAGTTTTAGGTCACTTAAAAGGTGATAAAGTAATCGTCTTCAAAAAGAAAAGAAGAAAAGGTTATCAAAAGAAAAACGGACACAGACAGTATTTAAGCGAGATTCAAATTGAATCTATTGCTGCTACTGGTGCAACAAAATCAGCAAAAACAGCAACAACTCCAAAAGTTGAAGCAACAAAAACAGCTACTGTAGATTACAGTGCAATGACTGTTGCAGAATTAAGAGAGGTTGCAAAAGAGCAAGGTATTGAAGAATACAGCTCTTTGAAAAAAGCTGAGTTGATTGAAGCGTTAACTAAATAAGAAACACAATTTTAAAACCATAAAGTCATGGCACATAAAAAAGGAGTAGGTAGTTCGAAAAACGGTAGAGAATCAGAATCGAAACGTCTTGGTGTAAAAATATTTGGAGGACAAGCTGCAATTGCAGGTAATATTATTGTTCGTCAAAGAGGTACAACTCACAATCCAGGTGAAAATGTTTATATGGGGAAAGACCATACATTACACGCTAAAATTGATGGTGTTGTTGAATTCAGAAAGAAAAGAGATAACAAATCGTATGTTTCTATAGCTCCATTTGAAGCTTAACAAAATCTTTTTAACACTATAAAAAACGCTCAAACAAAATTGTTTGAGCGTTTTTGTTTTTTGTCAATTTTATCATTTGTTTCTTAAATTAGTTTTACTATTTTTAGAAGTCAAAAACCAACTATGAAAACTTTTTTCAACATCGTTTTATTTTTTATTTCTTTTTCTATAGTTTGTCAACAAAAGGAATTTTCTCAAGAAGAGATTAGATCTAAAATTGAAGAATTTATTTTATTAAAAGAATTGGATTCAGCTTCGTATTTTCTGAAAAATTTAGAAAAATCTGAATACAAATCAATTCTTGAAAAAGTTTCCAAAAACAAAGAACTTTCCTACAAAGAATACAATACCTTATTTTTAAATTTAAGAAATAGGACTTCTATAAAATATGAACGTATTTCAAATTTTATTGATGAAACAGTAAAAATTCCTGAAAAAAAAGAGTTTGATGAGACCTTTTTTAGAATCAAATGTGACCAAATTTATTCTCTTAGAGATGATGTTAGTATAGAAAAAGCTTCTGAAAAACATAGAGAATTAGAAAAATATCTTTCTAATTTCAATGAAAAAGACATTACAATTCAAAAGGCAACATTACGATTACAAACACATCCTATTGTTTTGAATTTAATTGAAAGTAAGCTAGATGATGGAAAAAAATTAGTATTAGACTGCTTAGCGAAAGCAAAAGAATTAAAAGATATAGAACTTCAAATCATGTTTTTATATCATTTAACAGACTTTTTAGTTTTAGAAGGTAAACTTCAAGAATATATTAATATTTCCGAAGAAAGTTTAGCGCTAGAAAATCAACTTCAAAAACATACACCTTATTATCATGCCATTTTACAACATTTAATAGATGCCTATATTTTTAAGGGTGGTAATACTGAAAAAGTTTTACAGTATATTGATGAGTTGTATAACAACCCAACTTATATGATTCAAACCTATGCTTTGTATCTAACACTACTTGGAAAACCAGATACTGATTCAGTAATTAGAGACGAAGTATTAAAAAAGTTTGAAGTAAAAGACGTTAAAGAATTGGTTGAAAAGTTTCAAATTCTTGGAAAAGATTTAAATTCTAATGACTTTTATAAACTATTATCTGGGGGTTCTAAAGCGTTGGTAAATAACGATTTTTTAAAAGAAGCTCTAAAAATTAAAGACCAATCTATTGCGCTAACAAGAAAAATTTACTCTCAAGATTTGTCACAATCTTTAGCGGATTTTAAAGTGGAACAGGTAGAAAAAACCAAGCAGCAAGAAATTGAAAATGAACAAGAAAAGAATAAATTATACAGTTTAATTTTGATTCTTGTAGGCGTTTTTCTGATCATAAGTTTATTGATTATTCGAAAAATTTTAAAGCAATCTAAAGAGCTTGCTCGTAAAAATGAAATAATTAATGAAACATTGAAAGAAAAGGAATTACTTGTAAAAGAAGTGCATCACAGAGTAAAAAATAATTTTCAGATTGTAGCAAGTTTACTAGAGTTGCAAACTCAAGGAATTACAGATGAAAAAGCTCTAGAACTTGTTAAGGAAGGAAAAAATCGAGTAAAATCGATGGCGTTGATTCATCAAAAATTGTATCAAAACGACACTGGTTTAATTGATTTTAATGAATATTTAAATATGTTAACAAGAGAATTATCAATAGCTTACAAACAAAAAAATAATGTTGAAACTACTATTGATGCAGTAAATATGTTTTTTGATGTTGATACAGCAATTCCATTAGGTTTAATTATCAATGAAATAATTACAAACGCTTATAAATATGCTTTTCATAATGAAAAAGAAAATAAACTTTCGATTTCAATTCACAAAGAATCAGCACATTATAAATTGATAATTCAAGATAATGGCAATGGAATTTCAGAAGATTTTGACATCAAAAATGCAAAAAGCTTAGGATTAGTCCTTGTAAATAGATTGGTAAAACAGTTGCATGGATCTTTAAAACAACTGAATCAAAATGGTGCAAAATTCGAAATTACTTTTAAAGATAACTATGCAAGAGAACTTGTACATTAAAAATAGTAAAAAAAAATAACACAAACTTTGTAATCTTTTTATACATTGTGATGGCAATAACATAGGATGGAAAAAGTAAAAATATTGGTTGTAGAAGACGAAATTATCATTGCAGATAGTATTTGTAATGCTTTAAATGACTTAGGTTATCATGCTTTAGAGCCAGCAATTAATTACACAGAAGCGATTGAAACAATTGAATCTGAAAGACCAGATATTGCTATTTTAGATATTCATCTTTCAGGAAATAAATCAGGAATTGATTTGGCAAAAAAAATCAGAGAGAGTTATCATTTTCCATTTATTTTTCTCACCTCCAATTCTGATTCTTTTACAATCAATCAAGCAAAAGAAGTTACACCTCCAGCTTATCTAATCAAACCTTTTTCAAAGGAAGAATTATACAGTTCAATTGAAATTGCATTGCATAATTTCTCAGCAAAATCAGGAGATTTAATGGATGAAAACCTGATTATCAAAGAAGCAATTTTTATAAAAAATAAAGGTTTTTTTACAAAAGTTTCATTCAGTGATATTTTGTATTTAAAAAGTGATCACGTTTATGTTGAAATCATACTCCATAACCAACAAAAACATGTTGTTAGAACTAGTTTGAATGATATTCTAAACAAACTGAATACTAATTTTATCAGAGTTCATAGAGGATTTGTCATCAATGTTGCCTATTTAAGTCAAATAAATAGCAATTCTGTAAAAATTATTGATGAAGAAATACCTATTGGTAAAAAGTTTAGAGAAGACATTGTAAAACGAATTAATTCAATTTAAGAACACAAAATCAACCATTTAGAACATTTTAAATTTGTTTTTATTAAAATACTATATCTTTATTGTGTTTAGTAACAATCTTAAACGATTTTTCGGGGGAACAATTTGTTTTAAGATCAACTATAAAACTTTAGCCATCCATTTCTGGGTGGCTTTTTTATTTAGAAAATTCGGTACTTGTTTTTAAGTTCGCTATTTTTTACTGCCCTCAATTTTGTACTTTTACTAACATGAAATATTTCTACAATTTTGCAGTTTTTTTTGCTTCAATATTGCTGCCAATAATTGCGTTATTTAATAAAAAAATAAAGCTATTTATTGATGGAAGAAAACAAACTTTTTCGAAAATTGCAGCGCTAAAAAATCACGAAGTTATTTGGTTTCATGCAGCTTCTTTAGGCGAATTTGAACAAGCTCGTCCAATTATTGAAGATTTGAAAAAATCGTTTGCTAACTACAAAATATTGGTAACTTTTTTTTCTCCTTCTGGATACGAAATCAGAAAAAATTATGATTTGGCAGATGTAATTTGCTATTTACCATTGGATTCTAAATCGAATGCCAAACAATTTATAGCTAGTTTACAGTTGAAATACGCTATTTTTATTAAGTATGAATTTTGGCCAAATTTTTTGAATGAGCTAAAAAATAATGGAATTCCTACTTTGCTAGTTTCAGGAATTTTTAGAGAAAATCAACCATTTTTTAAATCGTATGGAACATTTATGAAAGATGCTTTACAAGCATTTCATCATTTTTTTTTGCAAGACGAAACTTCTAAAAAACTATTAGAAAGTATTGGTTTTAATAACAATTCAGTTGTTGGTGACACTCGTTTTGATCGTGTTTCAAAAATTTTACAGCAAGACAATTCTCTTGATTTCATATCAGAATTTAAAAATAAACAATATACAATTGTAGCCGGAAGCACTTGGAAAGAAGATGAAGAGTTATTGATTAACTATATCAATAAAAATCAATTTTCAGATGAAAAATTCATCATTGCTCCTCACAATATTAACAAAGAAGCAATTGCAACATTGCGAAAGTCAATCCTCAAAAAAACAGTATTATTTTCTGAAAAAGAAGAGAAAAACTTAGCTGATTTTGATGTTTTTATCATTGACACTATTGGAATTTTGACCAAAATTTACGCTGCTGCTGATGTGGCTTATGTAGGTGGAGGTCTCAAAACAGGATTGCACAATATTTTAGAGCCTGCAACTTTTGGTATTCCTGTGGTGATTGGGAATAAATATCGAAAATTCAAAGAAGCTGTTGATTTAGTTCGATTAAATGGATGCATTTCTATCAGCAATCAAAGCGAATTTTCAACTATTTTTACAAAATTAAAACAAGATGCACATTTTAGAGTAGCAACTGGAAATATCAATAAAAAATACATAGAAGAACATTTGGGAGCAACACAAAAAATCATGAATTATCTAAAAACAAAATTATAATATGGATTTTATTTTTGAACCTTGGCCTTGGTTTGTTGGAGGTCCTTTGATCGCACTTTCCTTGGTTTTATACTTTTATTTTGGTAAAAACTTCGGAACTTCAACTGATTTCGAGACACTTTGCACCATGGCAGGAGCTGGAAAATTTTCAGATTATTTTAAAAAAGACTGGAAAGAAAGAGACTATGGATTGATGTTCGCACTTGGATTGGTTATTGGCGGAATTATCGCTTCCAATTTTTTGATTCCTGATCAAACTGTAAATCTGAATCCAAAATCTGTCCAAGAATTAACAGAAATAGGATTTTTAAATGTTGGAAATCAGTATTTTCCAGACGAAATATTTAGCAATGAAGCCGTTTTTTCTTTAAAAGGATTTTTAATTTTAGTGTTTTCAGGACTTATGATTGGTTTTGGAACACGTTATGCAGGTGGTTGTACTTCCGGTCATGCAATTACGGGTTTAAGTAGTTTGCAATTTCCATCATTATTGGCAGTGATCGGATTTTTTATTGGCGGTATTATCGCTGCTTGGTTTATTATCCCAACAATATTTTAAGTTATGAAAAACATCAAATTTTTACTTTTAGGAATCTTTTTTGCAATTGTTTTAAGTAAATCGCAAGCAATTTCGTGGTTCCGTTTTTATGAAATGTTCCGATTTCAATCTTTTCATATGTTCGGAATTATTGGAGGTGCAGTTGTAATTTCAGCATTTTTTATGCAATTGTTTAAAAGAGGAATTATTAAAGATACTCAGGGCAATCTTATCAAACCAAAAGAAAAAGAGAAAGGATTTGTTAGAACCATTGTTGGAGGAACGTTTTTTGGAATAGGATGGGGAATATCTGGCGCTTGTGCAGGACCAATTTTTGTAATTCTCGGATTCAAATTTTTACCAGCGTTAATTTTGTTAATTTCAGCTTTGATTGGAGCATTTATTTATGGATTATTGAGTAAAAAATTACCTAATTAATGAACAATTTAGTCGATTCTTTTGGGCGTCAAATCAATTATGTGCGTTTAGCTGTCACAGATCGTTGCAATTTGCGTTGCCAATATTGCATGCCTGCTCATGGAATTGACATTGTGCCAAGAGAAGAATTACTGACTTTCAAAGAAATGTATCGTTTAATTCGTGTATTGACAGAATTAGGCGTTAAAAAAGTGCGTTTAACAGGTGGTGAACCTTTTGTGAGAAAAGATTTTATAAGTTTTTTAGAAATGCTTTCTTACAATGATTTGTTAGAAACTATCAATATTACCACAAATGGAGCGTTGATTTCTGATCACATTTCCACGCTTGAAAAGTTGGAAAAAGTGAAAACAATCAATTTAAGCATTGACAGTTTGCAACATGATAAATTTGCCAAAATTACCAGAAGAGATGTGTTTCCTGAAGTGTTTAAAACCTTTGAATTGCTTGAAAAAAGTAGTTTACAATTGAAGTTGAACGTGGTTGTTCAATCAGGTTTTAATACCGATGAAATCTGCGATTTTGTAAAACTAACCAAAGATAAAAATGTGGCCGTTCGTTTTATTGAAGAAATGCCTTTCAACGGAAAAGGTCAGCGTGACATGAACGAAAACTGGACGTTTACTAAAATTTTAAATGAAATAAAAAGCGAGTTTGATGTTTCTGAAATCATTTCAGAAAAGTCCTCAACATCACGAAATTATTCCATTGAAAATCATATAGGATCAATAGGAATTATTCCTGCTTTTACAAGAACCATTTGCAGTGATTGCAATAGAATTAGAATTACAAGCACAGGAACTTTTAAGAATTGTTTGTTTGATGATGGCGTTTTTAATTTGAGAGATTTTATAAGAAATGGCGCTTCAAATGACGATTTAAAAGCACTTTTTTTATCACTTATTAAAGAAAAACCTGAAAATGGATTTGTAGCAGAATCCAATAGAAAATCAGGAAATGTTTCAGAAAGTATGAGTACAATTGGTGGATAAATTATGAATAATATTTTAAATGCTTTTAAAAATTATCCAATTCAAACAGGTTTTATTTTAATATGTGTTTGTGCTGTATTAATAATTATAGAATTAATTACACTTGATTCACCAAAAATAAAAAATCTAAAAACAATATCTTGGAAAGCTTTTTTTAAAAAATGGTTTTTTTTATTGATTTTTATGATTTACGGTTTAATATTAATACTTAAAAATTTGTAATGATTTCAGTAGAAAAAGCCTTACAAATTATCTTAAACTCAACCCAAGATTTTGGTACCGAAATTTCGGTAGAGGAAATTCCTTTTTTAAAATCTTCTGGAAGAATTTTGAAAGAATCGATTTTTGCAGATCGTGATTTTCCACCTTTCAATAGAGTTACTATGGATGGAATTGCAATTGATTATACCTCATTTCAAAACGGACAAAGAAGCTTTTTTATTGAAGGAATTCAACCTGCTGGAAGTGAGCAAATCACTCTCAAAAATACTGAAAATTGTATTGAAGTGATGACTGGAGCTGTATTGCCAAAAAATACTTCTGCAGTTATTAGATATGAAGATATTACTATCAAAAATGGAATTGCAATCATAAATATTGATACGATTTACAACCGACAAAATATTCACGAACAAGGAAAAGATGAGCAAAAAGGAGCTGAACTAATTGCAAAAAACACCTTAATTGGCGCTTCAGAAATTGGCGTTTTTGCCACCGTTGGAAAATCGATTGTAAAAGTGGCAAAACAACCTAAAGTGATGATTATTTCTACTGGTAATGAATTGGTTGATGTTGATGAAATTCCATTAGCACATCAAATTAGAAGAAGTAATGTATTTACGTTGGTTTCGCTGTTAGAAACCCTAAGAATTCCTTCAACCACAAACCATATTTCAGACGACAAAGAAGTTTTAAAAAATACCATAAAAGAGTACTTAGAAATCTATGATGTATTGCTTTTTAGTGGAGCAGTTAGCAAAGGAAAATTCGATTTTTTACCCGAAGTTTTAGAAGAACTAGGCGTTCAAAAATTGTTTCATCAAGTGGCTCAAAGACCAGGAAAACCCTTTTGGTTTGGTCAAACAACCACTTGTAAAGTTTTTGCTTTTCCAGGAAATCCAGTCTCAACTTTTGTCAATTGTTTGGTGTATTTTTATCCTTGGTATTACAAATCTGTTGGTTTAAAAATGGAAGAAAAAACAGCAATTTTAGCAGAAGATATTTATTTTAAACCCGATTTAACGTATTTTTTACAAGTAAAATTAAACTATAAATTTGGGCATTTGATTGCAACTCCAATAAGTTCTAATGGCTCAGGAGATTTATCAAGTTTGATAAAAGCGGATGGATTTATTCAATTGCCAAATGATACAACTGAGTTTAAAAAAGGGGAGTCTTTTAAAGTGTTGAGTTTTAAGTGTTGAGTTTTTAGTATCGATTTAATAAAATAGCAATGAAAGAAAGTATTGTTCAAAAGAAAAGTTTTCAATTTTCATTACAAATTATCGCTCTTTATAAAAAATTGCAAATTGAAAATGAATTTATAATTTCTAAACAACTTTTAAGATGTGGAACTTCAATTGGTGCAAATATTGAGGAAGCTTTAGCTGGACAAAGTAAAAAAGATTTTGCAGCAAAAATGGCAATATCATCCAAAGAGGCTAGAGAAACAAAATATTGGTTAAGACTTTTAAAAGAAAGCGAACTTACACTGTTAGATGTAAATTCTCTGATTTTAGAAATAGATGAATTGATAAAAATTTTAACTTCTATTGTAAAAACTTCACAAAAAAATATTAATGACTCTAAAACTTAAAACTAAAGATTAAAAACTTAAAACTTATGCCTGATTTTTCACATATAAATCCTTCTGGAAATCCAAAAATGGTCAATGTTTCTGAGAAACAAATAACGCAAAGAACAGCGATTGCAAAGGCGAGAATGTATTTAGGAAAAGAGGTGATTTCACATTTCACAAATAATGAATTGATGACTAAAAAAGGACCTGTATTCCAAACGTCAATCATTGCAGGAATTCAAGCAGTTAAAAAAACATCAGATTTGATTCCAATGTGTCATCCTTTGTTGATAAATGGTGTTGACATTGACATACAAATTTTGGATGATGAACATGCTGAAGTAACTTGCAAAGTAAGTATTGAAGGAAAAACAGGTGTTGAAATGGAAGCGTTAACAGGTGCAAGTGTTACTTGTTTAACGATGTATGATATGTGCAAAAGCATCAGTCAAAAAATGGTCATTCAAGAACTAAAATTGATAGAAAAAACAGGTGGAAAATCAGATATCAAAAATAAATAACACAAGATATTTATTGATAATAACGATGTCAGTTCGAGCGCAGTCGAGAACTTATTTAAAACAATAGAATGAATAAACATCAAAAACACACCAACTTAACAAGGAAAAATAACGATATTTTTGCACCCAATGAAATTGCTTTTTTAGGTGCAAAATGCGATGTTATTTCGGATTTGGTTCACGAAATTTCCGCAAAATTAGCTCATTATAAATTAGCGTATTTTGATGCTTCTCATGCGAAAGACGTTCAATCAAACATACTCTCAGAATTTACATTTCATCACGAAGGAAATGTACAAATTGCTGCTTTTCAAAAAGTAAATTCACATCAACAACGATTGGATTTTGCACAATTTGATTTGCTATTTATCAATGGAAATCA
>JANQTK010000344.1 GCA_030731695.1 Polaribacter sp. | reverse complement strand
ATTGTTTCATTGATACATTATTACATTAATACATTGTTTCATTGCTACATTAATTAATTGTTTAATTTTGCAATCCTTAAATTCACAGTATGCCAAGTAGAGAACGCAATCCATTTGTAAAAAGAAATCAAATTTTAGAACTTACTATAGAAGATTACGCTTTTGGTGGTAAAGGAATTGCACGTATACGAAATGAAAAAGGTGATTTTGTAGTTTTTGTGCCCAATACTTTGCCAGGACAATTGGTAAAAGTGCAAATAAAAACATCTAGTAAAAAATATGCAGAAGCTTCTTTAATTGATGTTTTAAAAACATCTGAAGACGAAATTGAAGTTCCTTTTCAAGATATTCCTGGAGCTCCTTATATTCAGTTACCTATTGAAATCCAACACAAGTACAAAAAAGAAAGTACCTTATCTTTGTTTCAACGTATTGGAAATGTGCCACATATAGCTGATTTGTTTGATGAATTTATAGCTTCTCCAAACGATTTTCACTACCGTAACAAAATGGAATATGGATTTTCGGCTATTGGTTATGACAGAATTAATAAAACCGATGTTGATATTTTTACACTTGGATTTAAAAGACGTGGCGTTTGGTGGATGGGAGACAACCTAGAAAAAGATTCAGGTTTGTTTGATAAACAGTTGGAAGACAATATCAAAAATATTAGAGTTTACTGCGAAAAAACAGCATTGCCACCTTGGCATGGACCTAAAAGAGCAGGTTTTTTCAGGTATTTTGTAGTTAGAAAATCATTCAAAACCAATCAATTATTATTCAATTTAGTAACAACATCTGATGGGTTGAATGAATTTTCCATGTCAAAATTCATTGATTTCTTGTTGACAATTTTTGGAGAACGCATGGCAGGTTTGATTCATACTATTAATGATGAAACTGGTGATAGAACGATTGCAACTACAGGTAGCGAACAACTAGTTTATGGAAATGAGAAAATTGTAGAAGAATTGCTAGGATTGCAATTTGAAATCAGCATGAAAAGTTTTTTTCAAACAAATCCAAAAGCCGCTGAAAAACTGTATAACAAAGTAGTTGAATACGTTTTGGAAGACCAAACCAAAGTAGATAATACTGTAGTAATGGACTTATTTTGTGGCACAGGAACCATTGGTCAAATTGTCGCAGCAAAAAGCAATAACGCTAAAATTATTGGTGTTGATATCATTGCATCTGCCATTGAAGACGCCAAAAAAAATGCAAAAAGAAATAAGATTGAAGGGCTTCAATTTTTTGCAGCGGATGTTGGTAAATTTTTGACTGCACATCCTGAATATGCTAACAAAATAAAAACCATCATTTTAGATCCTGCTAGAGCTGGAATTATGCCGAAAACATTGCAAAAAATTATTGACTTGAATGCAGACAGAATGGTTTATGTTTCTTGTAATCCTGCAACCCAAGCAAGAGATACTGCTTTGCTAAGAGATGCTGGTTATGCTCTAAAAAAGATTAGTTTGGTAGACCAATTTCCACATACAGCTCATATTGAAACGGTAGCGTTGTTTGAAAAAAATTAGTTTTTTAAAAACTCTTCAACGTAAATCCAAAAGAGACAAATTGGTCTTCTTGTTTTTGATTTTCAATCACCAAGCTTTCGGAAGTATGCAAATAGCTGATTTTGAAATTTAAGTATTTCCAAATGGGCAATTCTGCACTGATATCTGCTTGCCAACGATAATTTTTATAATCTTGAAACGAAGGTTGAAAATAACTTTCATGATTCAAAATCAATTTCTTTTTAAATAAATGGTATTTTCCATTCAGCCAAATCGTTCCACGCCAAGTATTTATAGTTGAATTCCCATTGTATTCTGGACGAGTAAAATTGGTTTTATTGAAATTTGTTTGTTCATATTCCGTGGAAAGAGACATTTTTATCCAATTGGTTTTATCATTGAAAATTTGAAAAGAAAGTCCTCCACCAAATAAATAACGTACATCAATTTCTCTTCGAAAATTGGTACTCACAAATCCTAAAAGAAAAGGATATATTTTTTTATCCGTATTAAAGTATAAAAAGTTCAAACTCAAAATGTCTTCATCTGCTTTTACTTTTCCAAATTCTTGATACACATACGAATTGCTTGT
>JANQTK010000343.1 GCA_030731695.1 Polaribacter sp. | reverse complement strand
GCAAAATGTTTTCTATTGATGTTTGCAGGAATATTATTGGCAATCATGGCAGCTTCAATCAAAATGGTTCCTGAACCACACATGGGGTCAATAAAATTTTCATCTCCAGTATAACCAGATAATAAAACCATTCCTGCCGCTAAAACTTCATTAATTGGGGCAATGTTTGTAGCAGTTCTATAGCCACGTTTGTGCAAAGAATCTCCAGAAGAATCTAAAGAAACTGTCAACAAATCTTTCTGAATATGAACGTGAATTTTTAAATCTGGATAATCTAAATCTACATCTGGCCTTTTTTGATACTTATCACGAAAATAATCAGCGATGGCATCTTTTGATTTTAACGCAATATAATGAGAATTGTTAGTGAAGTTTGGCGAATTTACAACTGCACCAATAGAAAAACTGCCATCAACATTCAAATATTCATCCCATTTTATCTTTTTAATAGCATCATACAAATCTTCTTCATCATAAATTTTAGTGACTTTGATTGGTTTTAAAATACGGATTGCAGTCCTTAAAGCAATATTTGCTTTGTACATAAAACCAGTATCACCCTTAAAAGAAACACTTCTTATGCCCTGCTCAACATCTTGTGCGCCCAAATTTCGTAATTCATCAGCCAACACAGTTTCCAAACCGAAAATTGTTGTAGCCACCATTTTAAAATCAGTATTCATATTGCTAAATTTCATTGCAAAAATACATTTTCTAACGTCGAAATTTCAGAAAAACACAAATTCATTTTTTCTAACCTAAGATTTGGTTACTTTTACACAACCAAAAAACATATGAGAACAAAAGATTGGTTTACTGACTGGTTTAATACGCCCTATTATCATATTTTGTATAAGGACAGGAATGATGTGGAAGCGCAGCAGTTTATTAGAAATATTACAGCATTTTTACCACTTTCAGACAAGGCATTATTGTTGGATTTACCTTGTGGAAAAGGACGTCATTCCGTGTTTTTAAATTCATTAGGCTACAAAGTTATTGGAGCCGATTTGTCTGAAAATAGCATTCATTTTGCCAAAAAATTCGAGAATTCCAGCTTGAAATTTATCATTCAAGATATGAGAGAACCCTTTGATTTACAATACGATGCAGTCTTTAATCTTTTTACAAGTTTTGGTTATTTTGAAGAAGATTCCGAAGATATATTGGTGTTACAAAACATCAAAAATTGTTTGAAACAAAACGGTTTTTTTGTATTTGATTTTTTGAATGCATCTTTTGTGAAAGACACATTGGTGGCATCAGAAACTAAAATGGTAGATGGAATTTCTTTCCACATCCAAAGAGAAATTTTAGATGGTTTTATTTTGAAACATATTTCTTTTTTTGCAGAAGGTGAACAGCATCATTATACAGAAAGAGTAAAATATTTAGACCTTCAAAAAATGACTACTTTCTTTGAAAAAGTTGGTTTGAAATTACAACATGTTTTTGGAGATTATCAACTAAATGCTTTTGATGAAAACTACTCAAAAAGATTAATTTTAATTGCACAATGACCTATATTTTATTATTGCTTTCTGTTTTATTGGGTGCTTCTTTGGTGATTTTTATGCAATTACCAAAAAAAGTAGTGCGCTTATTATTAGCTTTTAGTGGTTCGTATTTACTTTCTATCACTATTTTGCATTTAATGCCTGAAGTTTTTAATGGAGCAAATGATGCCAAAACAATGGGACTGTTAATTTTGATTGGGATTGTGTTGCAATCTGTTTTAGAATCCTTTTCAAAAGGTGCAGAACATGGACATATTCATATACATGGTTCTGAAAATAAATTTCCAATGTTGCTATTTATCAGTCTGTGCATCCATGCTTTTTCTGAAGGATTGCCTATTGAACATGCCAATGACAATTTATTGTGGGCAATTATGGTGCATAAAATTCCGATTGCAATCGTGTTGACAACCTATTTGGTACACTCGCATTTTGCAAAAAAAACCATTTTTTTCTATATTCTAGTTTTCGGATTGATGAGTCCTTTAGGTGTTTTTGTAGCGGATAAAATTGACTTTTTTACTATTTACAACAGAGAAATTACAGCAATCATTATTGGAGTTTTCCTCCATATTTCTACCATTATATTATTTGAAGGTTCTGAAAATCATAG
>JANQTK010000342.1 GCA_030731695.1 Polaribacter sp. | reverse complement strand
CATAACTTGAGAAGTTTAATCCGTTTGTATTTAATTGAACTGTAGGCCCTGTTTCTGCAATAATTGGGTCAAAATCGTTGTTTTCACAAGATGTAAAACCGATAGATAAAACAAGTAAGCCTATAAATTTATAATTTTTCATGAATTAATGTTTATTTTTTAGTTATTAATTGTCCAAGAGATGTAATATTGAGAACCGATTGCACCAATACCTGGAGCACTTAAATACTCTAGTCCTGTTAAGTTTGCTCCTCCTAATTTAAATATAGATTTTATACTAGGCACTGAATAGTTAATTTGAGCATCTAAAACAAATCTAGAATCTATCATGCCATCTACAAATGTAGATTCCCATAAAAACTCATCTTGCCATCTTGCATTAACATTGAATCCAAAGTTTTTAAATAAATCTGTTTTACCAAATTGTAATTTTACTTTATGCTCAGGAGTGTTGAAGCCTGCTTCAAAGCTAGGGTCTGATGCTTGATCGAAATCAAATTTTGCATAGGTATAATTGAATCCCAAATCAAATCCATTTAAAACTTTAGTGTTTAAACCAATTGAAGCTCCATAAGAATTAATATCTGCACCTGTATTGGTATATACCTGAACATTTTTAAAAGCATTGTCTGTACCACGTACTAAGACATTTTTATTTGCTATAAAGCCTTCATATTGGTTATAATAAACACTTAAATCTAGTGTAAACCTAGATTTTCCAGCATTTACCAAACCTCTATAACCTACTTCAAAAGCGGTTACTTTTTCTGGTTGAACCAAATTTATATCTGCTTGCACTGTACCTCCACTTTCAACAGTAAAGGAGTTTTCGTAAGCATCTCTAATGAGTATAGATTGAGTGCCTCCACTAGCATCTAAATATTGTATTCTTTTGTCTAAATTGTCTGGAGCAGAACCAACTAGTATTGAATTACCAACATCTAAACCAATGTATTGATCTTGAGTGGTTGGGTTTCTAAAACCTGTTTGAAAAGAAGCTCTAAAGTTTTGATTTTTCCCTTCACCTGCAGCATACGCCAACGAAACTCTTGGTGAAAAATTACCATTAAAATTTTGAGCTTTGTCATAACGAACAGATGCTGTTAATTTTAAACGATCTTCTTCTAAAAAGCTTTTTTGTGCCTGAGTATAAATACCATATTCATCATAATTAATAGGACCATCAGCATCTGTAAATATATTTCCAAACGAATTTAGAGAGTACATTCTGTAAGAACCTCCTACTTGAATTTCGGCAAAATCTATGACATCTCTAAAGTTATAATTTACATCAGAATGGTAAAGTTTAGTTTGATCTCTAAATTTTGCTCCTGTTAGTAAATTTGCATCTGAAGTTACTTTATCAAAAGCTGCTTGAAAACCTGGGGTTCCAGGAATTAAACGACCTGTATCTGCAACTGCTCTCGCAGTTTCATGAGAACCTGTCATTAAATAGGCTCCAATATATTGCGTAAACCAATTTTGATCTGATTTCCATGCTCTATTAATGTTTAAGGCAGCAAATAAAGTATTGTAAGAATCTCCTGCATCTTCATCTGTAACATATCCTCTTACAAAAAAGTTTTTACCCTTAACTTCTAATTTATGTTGTTGTAATAAAAAGTTTTGAATACTATACTTTTGGCCTCCTAAATATTGTGTGTCACCTGTACCTGCTTTTGAATTGAAAATAATTTCTAAGCGATCATCCCCATAAGGACGATAATTTAAAGATCCTGCAAATTTTACACTGCTGACTCCATAATCCATTAAATCCATTTCGTTATATCCTGTTCTACTTACTCTTCCTACTGCACCACCTAAATCAAGAGCTGCAATATCTCCAAAAACATTAACACCATTGTAATCATTTACAGAGCTTCTATCACCTGGTGCTAATACAGCTCCTCTAATACCTACAGTAGTATTTCTGTAATCTGTAGCAAACCAATCAGTACCATTCATTACAGAAAGAGTTGCTTTTGCAGCAAGTTTATCAGAAAAAGCATACGCCATTCTAATATTAAAATCTGTAAACTCGTTATTTCCTCCTGCATTTTGACTTGTAATTCCACCCTTTAAAGACACACTGATTCCTTGGTCTTTAAAAGGGCTCTTGCTAGTCATAAACA
>JANQTK010000341.1:12470-32530 GCA_030731695.1 Polaribacter sp. | reverse complement strand
TAAAAGGAATTTCGGATTCTGATGACATGGCAATGAACATCAAACTAAAAAAAGATAAAAAACGCTTTGTTTTTGGGGATGTAGAAGTAGGAAAAGGGAATAAATCATTTTATAAAACCAGTGCCAATTTGTTTTATTATGCACCAAAAATCAACCTTAATTTTATTGGGAATAGCAATAATACTGGCGAAAAAACTTTTACATTCAAAGATTATTTGAGTTTTTCTGGTGGCGTAAATGCGGTTTTTAGTGGGAATTTCAATTGGAAAGGAGGCGATTTTTCGCAATTTATGGAAAGTAATGATGTGTTAACAAGCGAACAAAATTTTGGTGCGTTGAACATTACAAAAACAGCAAGCTCCAAGTTGGATGTGGCTGCTTATGGTATTTTTTCAAACAACAAAACGACTAGTTTAATCGAAGATTTGAATGAATATACCACTTTTACCGAGCAAAGAAGCAATGAAACAGCCACAGATAATTTGCTTGGAATTGCCAATTTGAACCTAGAATACAATGCAAATTCTCAAGAAAGATGGGTTTTTAGAACACAGCTAAAAAGAACCAATAACGAAAATAACAATATCTTACAGTCGATTATTAGTTCGCAAACAAATCGCATTGTTACCGATCGAAATTTAAAAGCCAATTATGCCAATCAAAATGTAGAATGGCACAAAAGGCTCAATGCAAAGCATACATTTTCTGGGATTCTCAATTTTTTGTATGATGAAAACAACAATGATGCATTTTGGCAAACACAAGACCCTATTTTACAAGGATTGATTCCAACTGATAACACTCAAAACCTGTTGCGAATTCAGCAGGAAAAACAACAAATTTCACGCAATTTTGATGCAGTTTTCAAGCATTTTTGGGAAGTAAATAACAGCAATCACATTTATACAACACTTGGAAATAAATGGCAACAACAATCATTTTTTACAGATGATAGCCAATTGTTAGACAATGGAACTTCTAATAATTTTGCTTCTGACGGATTTGGAAATGACGTTGATTTTCAGTTGAATGATTTTTTTCTTGGATTGCATTACAAATTCAGAACAGGCATTTTTACGGTAAAACAAGGTTTTGAAGCACACAAATATACGTGGAGTATTTTGCAACAAAACCAAGTTCATAGAGATAAATGGGTGGTTTTACCTGATTTTTTAGCAACGATTGAGTTTAATAAATCAAAAAAAATACAACTGAATTACAACTTAAAAACCTCATTTTCAGAAGCTAGTAATTTTGCCAATCGTTTTTATTTGCGTTCGTACAATTCGGTTTTTAAAGGAAATGAAAATCTGGAAAATAACCTTTTTCATGCTGCACGCATTTCTTACAATCGTTTTAGTTTGTATAGAGGCATTATGCTTTTTGCCAATATCAATTACAACAAACAAATTAGAGGGGTAAGAAGTACTGTTGATTTTCAAAACATCAATCAGTTTTTAACGTTGAGAATGTTTGAAAATCCGAATGAAAACCTTTCAGCAACTGCGCATTTAGACAAAACCATCAAAAAGATAAAATATCAAATAGAAGTTGGTTTTAATCACTCAAATTTTTTACAGGAAATCAATAATTCGCTTCAAACCAACAAAAATAATAGTTACAATTATCAATTGGGTTTTACAACTTTGTTTGATAAATTTCCCACAATTGAATTGGGCGTTAAAACGGATATTGGCAATTTTACAGCAAGCAGTAACACCTCAAAATTTGTCACTACACAACCGTTTGTAAACATTGATTATGCCTTTTCTAAAGGATTTATTTTTAATTTTGAATACATAAAAAGCAATTATCAAAACAAGAATTTAGGTCAAAAAAACACCTACGAAATTGCGAATACTACGTTTTCTTATCGAGGTGAAAATAGTGGCTGGTTGTTTAAAATTTCAGCTCAAAATTTATTCAATGCACAGTTTAAACAAAGCAATAGTTTTTCAAACTACATTATTTCTGATACCAAAACCTTTATTTTGCCTAGAATTGTGATGTTTAGTATTGGGTATAATTTGTAAAAGCTTCTAATATCTACATTGGGTGTAATTATTTTATTGAATAGTAAAATAGAATATTTTTGCCACGAATTCACAGATTCTATATAATTCAACGCAATAATTGTTTTCATCTTTGATGAAAATTCAAATTTATTGGATTCATTGTCATAAAAAATTCGTGAATTCGTGGCAAATTAATTTTAAAATTGAATTACACCCAACAGGTTAATTTATACAATTTATAACGACAATAATTCTTCCAAAAATTCTCTTTTATTAGACAATCTTGGTACTTTGTGTTGCCCACCTAATTTCCCTTTTTTCTTTAACCAATCATAAAACAAGCCTTTTCTAGCGACATTGACTTTTGGAAATGCCAAGGTTAAATTATTATATCTTTTTGCTTCATAATCGGAATTTATTGATTTTAAAGCATTGTCTAACAGTTCGGTAAAGTATAATAAATTTTCAGGAGCGTCTTTAAATTCTATCAACCATTCATGTCCACCACTATTTTTTCCTTCCATAAAAATAGGAGCTAAGGTGTAATCTGTGATGGTTGAGTTGGTTTTTTTACAAGCTAAATTCAACGCGTCTTCTACATTTTCGATATTCAATTCTTCACCAAAAACATTGATGTAATGTCTTGTTCTTCCAGTAATTTTTATTCTGTAAGGATCTAAAGAAGTAAATTTGATGGTATCGCCAATCATGTAGCGCCATAATCCTGCATTGGTGGTGATGATCAATCCATAATCAACATCTTTCTTCACTTCGGATAAAGGAATTGCTTTAGAACTTTCGCCTTTATATTCGGTCATTGGAATGAATTCGTAAAAAATCCCATAGTCCAACATCAGTAATAATTCTTTGGAATTATTTTGATCCTGAATGGCAAAAAATCCTTCTGAAGCATTGTAGGTTTCGTAATATCTGAAATTCTTTTTTGGGATTAGTTTTTTAAACTGTTCTCTGTATGGATTGAAATTGACTCCTCCATGAAAATATACTTCTAAATTTGGCCAAACTTCCAGAATATTATTTTTCCCTGTTCTATCTAAAACTCTGTTTAATAACACCAACATCCAACTGGGAACACCAACTAAACTAGTGATGTCCTCCTGAATGGTTTCTTCAATAATTGCTTCTAATTTTGTTTCCCATTCTGCCAACAATGCAGTTTCTTGTTTTGGAGCAGAACTGAAATCTGCCCAAAAAGGCAAATTCTCAGTAATGATTGCTGATAAATCACCAAAATAGGAATTGTTATCTTCATAAATTGCTGAACTTCCCCCTAATTTCAATCCTTTTCCAGTAAATAACTGGCTTTCTTCATTGTTGGTAATGTATAAACATAGCATGTCTTTGCCACCTTTTAGGTGACAAAATTCCAAAGCTTCATTGCTAACAGGAATAAATTTGCTTTTTGCATTGGTAGTTCCGCTCGATTTTGCAAACCATTTGATAGGTGTTGGCCAAAACAAATTTTGCTCACCTTTTCTGCAACGTTCAATTAAGGGTGCAATAGTTTCATATTTTTGAATCGGAACATTTTTTACAAAGTCTTTATAGTTTTCAATTTCCGAAAATTGGTGTTCTTTTCCAAACTCCGTTTTTTTTGCAGTGGTTACCAATTTCAACAATAATTCCTCCTGAACATCAATGGGATATTTAAGAAATAAGTCTATTTGATGAATACGTTTTTTTAAAAACCAGGAAATAATAGAATTAACAATGAAGTATGGCATAAGTTACCTTGTGATTTTTATGTAGTTTTGTAAAGAGCTAAAATTACTAAAATTTGGTCATGAACTATCAAGGAGTGTTAAAAAAAATGAAAACGGAATATTTGGACGAGATTCAATATTTTTTAGACATGCAATCTGATTTTTTGCATGTAAATCAATTATTGAATACTAAAATTTCGATTTCTTTTATCAAATATCAATGTTTGCAATGTGAATTAGAAAAACCAATTTACAGACAAGGTTTCTGTAAATCGTGCTTTTTTGAAACGCCAAATGCAGGTGATTGGATCATGAAACCTGAGTTAAGCAAAGCGCATTTGGGTATTGAAGATCGTGATTTAGCATATGAAAAATCCGTTCAATTGCAACCTCATATTGTGTATTTGGCAAACTCTAGCAACGTAAAAGTGGGCGTTACCAGAAAACAGCAAGTGCCCACAAGATGGATAGATCAAGGTGCGCACGAAGCCATAGAGATTGTAGAAGTTCCTAATAGATATTTGGCAGGAATTACAGAAGTTGCTTTAAAAGCGCATGTTGCTGATAAAACCAATTGGCGCAAAATGTTGCAAAATGATTGTAAAGACGAAGATTTGGTTGTTTGGAGAGATCAGCTAAAAAAATATATTCCGGATGAAGTTATGCCTTATTTTATTGAAAATAACCAAGAAACTCAAATTCATTTTCCGGTGTTGAAATATCCTGAAAAACCCAAAAGTTTGTCTTTAGAAAAACAAAAAATCTATACAGGAACTTTAGTCGGAATTAAAGGTCAATATTTGATTTTTGAAGACGAAACCGTTTTTAATATCAGAGGAAATGAAGGTTTGGTGGTTGCGATTGAATTTTAAATAGCAATAATTCAACTTAAAATTCGTAGGCAATTCTTTGTGAAACTTTGAGGAATTTTGTGATACTTTGTGAAACAGCTATTACACAAAAAACACTGAGAAGTCACAAAAGACACAAAGTTTTAAAAATTAAAATTTAGCTTTTTATTATTGATTCACCAACTTTTCCAACACCATTTCAACTCCAAATTGATCGTTAGATTCAGTGCTGTATTTTGCAATTTTTTTGATGTCTTCATGCGCATTTTTCATTGCGAATGAAAAATTGGATTCTTCCATCATTTCTATGTCATTGTGATAATCTCCAAAAACCAATGTTTCCTGTTTTGTAACATTCAAAAGTTTTTGAACCGCTTTCAAAGCATTGCCTTTATTGGCTTTTTCATCAGAAATATCCAACCAATGTTGTCCAGAAATTTTTAATAAAACTTCGTTTTTAAAATCTTGTACTACAGGAAAAATAAACTTTTCTGAAGAATCAAAATGATAGACTGCAATTTTAAAAACAGGAATTGTTTTTGCAATTTCCATTACATCTTCCACTTGTTGAAAACTGTGATAATATTCCTGAAAAAGTGTGATAAAACGTTCGTCTTTGCTTTCAATATACGCTGAATTATCGCAACAAAGCACCATATTTGCTCCAGCAATAGTTCGCAAAACAGGAATCAATTCTTGTAGTTTTTTGGGATCTAAAAAGTGTGAAAGTAAGGTGGTTTTTCCTTGTTTTACAACGCCACCATTTTCTGCAATCACATAAATCTGATCTTTGATAGTATCTAATTTCGATACAATACTATTGTGTTGTCTGCCACTTGCAGCACAAAAATGAATGTTTTTTTCTTGCAATTTTTTAAAAAGAGAAAAGAATTGATCACTCACTTTTCCTTTGGAATTGAGCAATGTGCCATCCATATCAGAAACCACCAATTTTATCTGGGAAAAATCCATGTATTATTTGGTAGAATCTCTGATTACCAAATCTGTTTTAATAACTTTAGTGGTAAAATCAGTCAATTTATTTTCCAATCTATCAATCAAAATTTTGGCAGCAGTTTCGCCCATTAATTCTCCATGCTGACTAATGGTAGTCATTTTTGGACTTGAGTGTCTTGCTAAAATCCCATTAGAAAATGCAATTACAGACATATCTTTAGGAATTTGATACCCTAGTTTTAATGCAGATTTCATAGAAGCAACAGCTGCAGATTCGCCAGTTGTGATAATGCTATCGAATTTATTTTTTTTCAAGAAAGGCAATAATATCTCTTCGTATTTTTTATAATCAGTATCAATAATGTTGATTACAAAATCTTCGTTGAAAGATAATCCAACCATTTCTAACCCTTTTTTGTAACCTAAAAAGCGTTGCTGACCAATGTGTAAATTACTCAAAGTAGACACAAAACCGATTTTTCTATGACCACTTTTATACAAATGTTCCACTGTATTTAATGCGCCATTAAAATCATCAGTAATAACTTTATCACACTCAATTGTTGGTGCAACTCTGTCAAACATCACAATAGGAATTCCGTTTTCTATAGTTTCTTGTAAATGAGAAAAATCTTTATTGATTTCTGTTTCTTTTGCCATTGACAAAATAAATCCGTCTATACTCCCATTGGAAAGCATTTCAATAATTTCCAATTCTTTATCATAAGATTCATTTGAAATACAAGTAATTACCTTGTAACCTCTTTCTAAAGCGGTTTTTTCAATACCATTAAAAACCTGTACAAAAAAGTAGTTTAACATCGTTGGAAGAATAATTCCAATCGTTTTTGTACTTCTATTTTTTAAGCTAAGTGCATTAAAATTAGGTTTGTAATTATTTTCTTTAGCATATTTTTGAATTTTTTCTTTGGTGGCATCACTAATTTCATAACTATCATTCAACGCTTTAGAAACAGTAGAAATAGAGACATTGAATTTCTTTGCAATGTCTTTAATTGTGAGTTTGTTCATGAGAAAAAATTTTAACCACGAAGATATAAAAATAAATGTAGTTTTTTAACAATTAAAGATTAACGAATTGTTTTTTTTACGATATGTTTTTTAATTTCATAGATTATATAAGAAAAAAGCAAAATATATTGAAAAGCAACTAAAAATAAATTTTCATTCCAAGATGAACTTGCATATGCATGATAACTTAAAATAACTATAAATGACCAAAAAATCGGAAATCGATATTTTGTAAAAATGCATAAAAGTAATGGTGTTGCAATATACCAAGGATGCACTGTACTTGATAAAAAATAGTAAAAATTGATGCCCAAAAGCATGGAAATAATCAGGTTTTCTATGGAATTATTTTTTCTGAAAAAGGCTACTATTAAAATGAAAATAACAGTACTTAAAGCGGTGATTTTTCCAATAATTGCAATTTCGTTATACCCTGAAATTAAATAGCCAATTTCTCTAAATAGATAATAAAAACTTGCATTGAATTCAAAAGTTGTAAACCATAAGCCTACTGATTTTGAATAGTTTGAAATTAGGTTTTGAGATAGAAAAGGAGAGAATAACAAGACAATTAC
This sequence comes from Polaribacter sp., assembly GCA_030731695.1. Taxonomy (GTDB): domain Bacteria; phylum Bacteroidota; class Bacteroidia; order Flavobacteriales; family Flavobacteriaceae; genus Polaribacter. The sequence goes on along the minus strand of JANQTK010000341.1, from coordinate 25,376 downwards.
ACCAATAATCATAGTGTAAAATAAAATCAATTTTCTAAAATCTATTTTTTTTATAAAACAAAAAAAATGAAATTTTTCAGGAGAATTTGAGTCAGATGTTGTTGAAACAAACCACTTTAAAAACAGGGGTAAAAAGAGCAATGGAATCAGTTTTACTGAAATAGCACAACCCATAAATAGGGCTCCTAAAATCCATTTTTGTTGCTGTAATTTGTAAAAACTAAGTATCAAAAAGAACAACATAACAGGTTCAAAATGTAAATTTCCTGTCATTTCAATGATGATAAAAGGATTCAAAGCATACCAAAAAATAGTGTGATTTGGAAGATGCAATCTTTCTAATAATTTTTTTCCGATGTAAAGAATTCCAATATCTGCTAAAATGAGTAGAAATCTTAAAACAAGCATACTTCCAAAAATGGACTTGCTTGCAAAAAAGGCGGCAATCAAAAATCCGAATTGATGAATTGGAGGATAATTGGTAAAATGGCTTCCGTTTAAAACACCCATTCCTTCATACAATGTTTTGGCATCATGAATTGGAAATACACCACTATTTATAAATGATTCTGGTGTAGAAAGATATGGATTGAAACCGGCAAAAATCATTCTTCCATCCCAAATAAATCTATAAAAATCTTGTGATAAATTAGGCGTTGCAAAGAGTAAAATCAATCTGAAAAGAACTGAAATTATTGCTAATTCTTTGAAAGTGCATGTGCTTTTTTTTACTAAAAAATAAAAACACCCAAAGAGAAAAATCCAACAGAAAAGCAATTCTACAAAAGAAGTTCTTTCTAAAAAATAGGCAACATAAACGTAGTTGATAATACTAGCAATGACAACAAACCAAACTTTATGTTTGTTGAAAAATGCCACTACGCTTTTGAAAAAATGGATTTAAAAAACACGTAGAAATACCCAATAAATAACATTAAATGGAAAGGGAAAAGTCCAAAATCTCCACCTTGATCACCAACTATAAATGCACTGTACATTCCAAAAACAAAGTAAAGAGCTAATAATCCTTCTAAAATTACATGAAGAGATGGTCTCTTTTTGATGTATTTGTTGTTTTTCCAGCCATCTTTTAACGTGATAATATTGAATTTGGGTGTTCTTACAAATTCACTTTTTTTACCAAAATGACCTTCTAAAACTGCGATTGTATTGTGTAATGAAAATCCCATCGCAATTGAAAAAAATGTAAAAAACGCTCCAATATAAATGATGAAATTTTTGAAACCTCCACCATAGGTATTTTTATACATGAACCAGTAACACACAAAAAAGATGAGTGAACTTACCACAAAAAAGCTCATTACATAGAAATAGGGTTTTAAGTGTGCGTACTCATTTTTGATATAAAGCATTGGAACACTTAATACAGAAACTAAAAAAATACAGATAAACATTGTACTATTTAACAAATGCAATACACTGTGAACTTTGGTTTTGAATGAGGTGTTTTTGTTTAAAATAATGCGTTTAATCATTTTTTGAAAATTCTCTGCACCACCTTTATTCCATCTAAATTGTTGAGATCTTGCCGCACTAATTACTACAGGAAGTTCAGCAGGAGTTTCAACATTTTCTAAATATTTGAATTTCCATTTTTTAAATTGTGCTCTATAACTTAAATCTAAATCCTCTGTCAATGTATCACCTTCCCAATTTCCAGCATCATAAATGCATTCTTTTCTCCAAACTCCAGCAGTACCATTAAAATTGATGAAATGTCCTTTGCTGTTTCTACCAACTTGTTCTAAAGAAAAATGAGCATCCAAAGCAAATGCTTGAATTTTTGTCAAAGTAGAATAATTTCTATTGATATGACTCCATTTGGTTTGTACTACTCCAAGTTGCGAATCTTTGAAATAAGGAACAGTTAGTTTTAACCAATCTTCTTTTGGTAAAAAATCGGCATCAAAAATAGCAATGAATTCACCTTTGGCAGTTTTTAAACCTTCTTTTAAAGCTCCTGCTTTAAAACCTTGTCTATTTTCTCTTCTAATATGTTGAATATCAATTCCTAGATCTTGAATGATTTTTACATGTTTAGCTGTTGTTTCCACAGATTCGTCAGTAGAATCGTCCAATACTTGGATTTCTAATTTATCTTTTGGATAATCGATTTTTGCGATGTTTTCCAACAAGCGTTCCATTACATACAATTCGTTATAAACGGGTAATTGTATGGTTACGTATGGAATTTCATCAGGATTATTAAAGTTGAACTTTGGGGAATTATCGGGTTTGTTTCGATACTTTAAATAATTGAAAAGTAAATTCAATTGTGCTAGTGCATACATGAAAATAAGCAACAAGCTAATTGTATAAATAGTGATAATTAAAGACTCTATAAACATTATTTAAAACTATATTTAAAAATCCAACTTAGTATTTTTACTCCTGCAAATATACTACCTTTTACAGTTCCTGAAACTTTTGATGTTCCAATTCTGTTTCTATATTTTACGGGTATTTCTAAGTAACTCATTTTTTGTTTCAATACTTTTAATTGCATTTCCACTGTCCAACCATAGGTTTTATCGGTCATGTTCAATGCAACTAATTTTTCATATTTTATGGCTCTAAAAGGGCCCAAATCTGTAAATTTTGCCCCAAAAAATACCCTCATCAAATTCGTTGCTAACCAATTTCCAAAGATTTGTTGAGGTGTCATTGCGCCATGTTCGCGCAATTCTTTTACACGGGCACCAATTACAAAATCAATATTTTCTTCAATAATTGGTTGTACAATATCTGTTAATTGTTCAGGATAATCAGAATAATCACCATCTAAAAAAACAACTATTGTTGGTTTGTCTGTTTGATTTGCAATATAATCTATTCCTTTCAAACAAGCAAAGCCATACCCTTTTTTTACTTCTTTTAAAACAGTTGCTCCAGCTTTTTTTGCATTATTTGCTGTTTCATCTGTTGAATTATTATCTATTACTATGATTTCATCAACAATTTTTGGAACATCGTTTATGACTTTTGCAATAGAATTTTCTTCATTAAAAGCAGGAATTATTAACTTGATTAAGGACTTCATTTTAGTATGTTCGTTCAATCAAAATTGATTTAATTATTAAAAATAAAATCAGTCAATGAGTTATTTTATCCTACTTTAATTTCGGATGTAAAAGTATAAATATTTTTATCAAAATATTAACTATTGTATTTTCTTTTTTTAACATTTTTTTGCTCATTATTTGAAATAATTTATGATTGAACTTACAATAATATTAATTTTATCTTACTGATTATTAAGTAGATTTATCAAAATATACATCATTTCCTAAAAGAATTTCAGTTGGATTGATTCTTCCTTTTTGAGTCAGTTTCTAATTTTAATTCGCTTATTAGGTTTACTTAGCTAAAAAATTATAACTATAACTAAAACTCACAATGGTTTTCTGATAAGATTTTACTCAACATAATCAGAAAAAATTACTTTTATAATCGGCTTTATTTATTTTAAATCAAGTAGATTGTTCTCTTTTTTGAAAGTTGAAATATCTGTCCATTCTTTATTTTTTTTTCCAGCTTTAAATTTGGAAGCTTTTATAATTTTCTTGTTTTGAAATATCAAACAATAGCCATTTTTTTGATCATTTTCTAATTGACATTTTTGAATTATTTCACCATGCGTATCATAAAATAACCACCAATTATTTTTTTTTCCTAAAGTGAAATGCCCTTCTTTTTCTTTGATTGAATTTTTAGTGTAAAAATACCAGTAATTTGTTTCTAGATTGTTTTTAAAATTACCTTCTTTTTCTAGTTTACCATTATTAAAGTAAAATTTCCAATACCCTGTTTTTAATCCATTTTTATATTCACCCTCACTTTCTTTTTTTCCATTTTCGTGATATACAATCCAAAAACCAGAATTTTTGTCATTAAGAAAACGTGCTTTATATTTTAATGTTTTATTTGAATAATAAGACAACCAAGTATTCGTTTTTAAATCATCTTTGAACCTACCTTCCTCAAAAATAGTATTGTTGTTGTAATAAAAAAACCAATAGCCATTTTTTAAATTATCAATATAAATTCCTTCATTTTTTTTTATTCCATCTTCGTAATATTCATACCAATTGCCATTTTTTAAATCATCTATAAATACTCCCTGTGTTTTAATTTTTCCATTTAAATGATAAAAATTCCAAAATCCATTTTTTTTATTTTCAATATAAAATCCTTTAGAAGAGATAGTATTATTTGAGTTATAAGTAATCCAATAACCAATTTTTTTATTTTCAATTTGCCATCCTTCTTCTTTTAATTGATCATTTTCATAATATTCTTTTTTATATTCTATTTGTGAGAATAGTATAAAACTAAAAAAATAAAAAAAGAGGAATAAGCTATTTTGAAGCATTATTTGTTGTTTAATAATTGCATTAAATCAACATCATTACCCAACAAAATTTCTGTTGGATTGATTCTCCCATTTTCAGGTCCATTTTCTAATTTTAAAACGCCTCTAGGACATACTGCACTACAAATTCCGCAACCAACACAACTAGATCTTACAATATTTTCGCCTTTTTGAGCATAAGCTCTCACATCAATTCCTTGTTCGCAATAGGTAGAACAATTTCCACATGAAATGCATTGCCCACCATTTGTAGTAATTCTAAATCTTGATTTAAACCGCTGAACAAATCCTAAATAAGCAGCTAAAGGACAACCAAATCTGCACCAAACTCTGTTGCCGAAAATGGGATAAAATCCTGTGCCAATCACGCCAGCAAACCAAGCTCCAATTAAAAAGCTATAGGTATCTTTTATCCATTGTGATTTGATTCCTAAAAAAGAAGAAGTTCCTGAAAAATAACAATATAAAGTAACCACTGTCATCAAAATTGAAAAAAGCAGCACTGAATGAATGATCCATCGTTCTAATTTCCAAGAATTTAAGCTTTTGTCAGAATGCTGTCTGTAAGGATCTCCCAAAGTTTCAGCCAGTCCTCCACAACCACAAACCCAAGAACAATACCAGCGTTTTCCGAAGAAATAAACCATTACAGGAACAATAATAAGCGTTAAAATGATTCCCCAAACCAAAATAAACACGCCAATTGCACCACTATTTTGAAGACTTTTGATATTCCATTCAAAGAAAAAATCATAATCTAAAGGAAAAGCACTTTTAAAATCATAACCAGGCATATGTAAACTTGTCATGATTTCTGGAATCAAAAAAGCAAATACAATTTGAAAGAATAAAACTGAGGTTGTTCTTACAATTTGGTATTTATTGTGCCTGTATTTGATATACATTCTGGCACCCATAACCAACATAATTGTACAATACAAAAAGCCATATACAAACCACTGACTTGCATCTCCACCATTTAAAAAGTTGCTAATTGGATCAAAAATAAAGGTCCAATTCACCACATAATCCGGCATAAAATAAAGTAGTAAATAGAAAACGACCAAATACATCAAAACTAACCAAGCAATAAATCCTCTGTTTGTGGCAGATTCATGGTAAATTCCGTCGTTTTTTATACCTGGTTTTCCTAATAAAATAACATTTGGAAGGATAAATAATAAAGCTCCAAAAATTCCTAACCCAAAAGTAAGCCACCAAGCCAATGTTGGTTGATCCTTAAAAAATCCTTTGCCTGCTTTTTTTGCAATTTCAAAACTTAACGTGTGAGGTTTTGAAGAAATTTTATATTGAAATTCTTCTCCTTTTTTAGCCCAATTTTTTTCTGAATCGTATTTGGAAATTAGTGCATCATGATACTTGTTTGAGGTTTCCAAAGCGGCTCTTACGCAGCTTGAAAATTCAAAGATTGATAATTTTTTATCAGTAACAATTGATTTTACTAACTCTTCTTTAAGGCGTTCGCTTTTGTATCCTTTTTCAGAAATATAGTTGTCTAATTCTTGTTCTGTGAAGTTAAAATAGCCTGAAAAAATAGCAAATGTAAAAATGCCAAATCCCATTAAGAAAATACCTAAACCTGAATATTTTATTGCTTTCATTTTGTTATACTTTGCTAAAAATTCGTTTCCAACTTTTCTTTTTTATTTGAATATTTGTGCCCATCTCACGATTGAATTTCGCAACAATTTCAGCCTCGTGAACTTTATAAAACTCAGGATCAAAATTGGCATCTGCTAAAAACTCCAAAACGTGTTCTACTGATTTTTTTTCAGAAAGCCATTTATCAAAAATTTCATGACGCATGCGAATTCCGAAAGTATTGATTCCTAAAAATTCATGGGAATTTTTGTCATAAGAAATGGTAATACATTTATTTTCTGAAGCATGTTGCCATTGAAAATAAACTTCGTTTTCACTTTTATTTTGTTCACTAAAAACCCAACCATAGGTTTGATATTCAATATCTAAAAACTTTGCAGAGTTGAACCAATTTCCGGGTTTATATTCGGTTTTATTGGTACAAATTGTTTGAGCTACAGTTTCGCCCATCATTCTTCCTGTGTACCAAACAGCTTCAATGGGTCTGCGATTTCCAATCGGATTTTTTTGTTCTGCACAATCTCCAATTGCAAATACATTTTTGATGTTGGTTTCTAAAAAACGATTTACCAAAACACCTTTATTAATTTCAATAGCACTCCCTTTTAAAAAATCGATATTTGGTGAAACTCCCGCAGTCAATCCAACAATATTACATGGAATTTCTTCATTTGTTCCCTCAATAATCACCGATTTTACATGACCATTTTTATCAGCAATAATTTCTTTTAAATTGGTATTTAATCGTAAATCTATATGATGTTCTAAAATATGTTTGTTAATCATTTCTGATTCTTGAGCTGGTAAAACGCCGTTCCAAAAACTCGTTTCTCGCACTAAAAATGTCACAGGTATTTTTCTGCTTCGAAACATTTCAGCCAATTCAATGCCAATCAATCCTCCACCAACAATAACAGCTCTTTTGCAAACTTCATTATTTGGCGCATATTTTTCTAAACTATCTAAATCTTGTTTGTGATACAAACCCATAACTCCTTGTAAATCTTGACCTTTCCATCCAAATTTATTGGGTTTTGAACCAGTAGCAATGATTAATTTGTCGTATAAGAGAGTTGAGTTATCTGAAAATATCAGTTGATTTTTATCAGTTTCTATTTTGGTTACAAATCCTTCTTTAAGTTCAATATTATTTTTTTTCCAAAACCAGTTTTCATAAGGTTGTGTATGCTCAAATTTTAGATGTCCCATATACACATACATGAGTGCAGTTCTTGAAAAAAAGTACTTGGATTCTCCTGAAATAATCGTGATTTTTTTGTCAGATTTTTTTCTGATATGCCTTGCAGCAGTTACACCTGCAATGCCATTTCCAATAATAACAATGTGTTCCATAGTTTGTTGGTTGTTGTCAATTCTGTCGAAACGAAAGGTAAGAACTTAATCTTTGAACTTAATTTAGAATTAATTTAAATAAAAAACCACTTTTTATTTTTAACAAAATGTAATGCATCAAATTTGAGATTTAAAATGTACTTTAGTGCGCATTATGAAAACAAAAATCTTTTTTTTATCGATATTTTTATGTGTGCATTTTTTTGCAAATTGTCAACAAAAAAAAATCAATGGAGTTAGTTTTGTGGCTTCTAGAGATTCTATAAATCACACACATATTCAGTCAGTTATCAATGTAAACAGCAATTATGTTGCCTTAATGCCCTTTGGGTTTATTCGTGATTTAGCTTCTCCAACCATCACTTTTAACAGTCAAAGACAATGGTTTGGTGAAACAGAAAATGGTCTTTTACAATACGCAAAATCATTTCAAAAAAAGCAACTAAAAGTAATGGTAAAACCTCAAATTTGGGTTTGGAGAGGTCAATTTACAGGATTGATTGAAATGAATTCTGAAGAGAATTGGAAAATATTAGAGGATTCTTATGCCAATTTTATGTTGACATACGCAAAATCAGCCGCAAAAATGAATGCTGATATCCTGTGTATTGGAACAGAATTGGAAAAATTTGTATTGAAAAGACCTGAGTTTTGGCAGCAGCTCATCAAAAAAATCAGAGCAATTTACAAAGGCAAACTTACTTATGCAGCCAATTGGGACGAGTATAAAAAACTCTCTTTTTGGAATCAATTGGATTTTATTGGAGTAGATGCTTATTTTCCATTATCAGAAAAACAAACTCCAACTGTTGCCGATTTTGAAAATGGTTGGAAACCACATAAAATCGAAATTCAACAAATTCAGAAAAAATTTAAAAAGCCAATTTTGTTCACAGAATATGGGTATAGAAGTGTTCATTTTAATGGAAAGCAGCCTTGGATTGTAGATGATGTTGAGGGAAATATCAATTTGCAAGCCCAAGCAAATGGATTGCAAGCTATTCACAATCAATTTTGGAAAGAAGATTGGTTTGCAGGAGGTTTTGTGTGGAAATGGTTTCATAATCACGAAAAAGTAGGAGGTGAAAACAACAACAGATTTACTCCTCAAAATAAACCTGCAGAAAAAATTCTTAAAAAAAATTATGCCAATTAATTTTTTTGAAAACATGACAAATGTTCTGTTTTTGGCGAGTTAAACCAATTATTTTTGTGTAAATTTTAAAAACTAAACTTCATGAAGAAAATTATTGTTCCAGTAGATTTTTCAGATCATTCAATATATGCACTCAAAACAGCTGCTTTATTAGCAGAAAAAAATGATGCAACCATTTATGCTTTGCACATGTTAGACATGCAAGAAATGTCATTGTCTGAAAGTGAAGTTTATTTGCAAGAAAAAACCTTATTTTTCTTGAAATTGGCAGAAAAAAGATTTCAAGATTTTTTGAAAAAAGATTTTTTAAAAAATGTAAAAGTTGTGCCAATTATTAAACATTACAAAGTGTTTAAAGAAGTGGATGCTGTTGCTGAGGAAATGAAAGCTGATTTGATTGTTATGGGATCTCATGGAGCAAGTGGATTTAAAGAATTTTTTGTGGGATCAAATACTCAAAAAGTAATCAGACATGCAACTGTGCCTGTTTTAGTCATCAAAAATGAAATGACAAATATCGATTTTACAGACATTGTTGTGGCAACAGATTTCTCTGAAGAAAGTATTCCTGCTTTTCAAAAATTACTAAGAACTTTAGAGCCAATGAATGCCAGAAAACACATTGTATATGTAAATGCACCTTTTGATGCTTTTAAAACAACTCCAGAAATGGATGCTTTAGCAGATGATTTTTTGATGAAATTAGAAGGAAATACAGACAGAAAAATCAATGTGCATTTTGTTTGTGCAAGAACAATCATGCAAGGAATATTAGATTTTTCTAATACTGTTGGTGCTGATTTAATTGCTGTAATTACGCATGGAAGAAAAGGTTTGGCACATTTTATTGAAGGAAGTGTTGCTGAAGATGTAACCAACCATTCAACATTGCCAATTATTTCTTTTAAAATTTAGTTTACCCTAAAAAAGAGTTTTTAAGAAAATAGAAACAATTGGTTTTTGAATCTTTTAAACTATTACCAACCATAAGAAGAGAAAGAGTAATTTAAGGAAAAGGAGTCTTAAAAAATAGGATTCCTTTTTTTTTGAAACAAAATTTAATCTTAAGTTTTAAAACACAACTAATTCAAGGAAATTTTTCCTATTGTTAGTAGTCACCAATTTTTAAAAACCTTTCTATAAGTTTTAAATAACTAAAAAAGATATTTGATTATTAAAACTACTTTTTTCTATTATACTTTGTAATAGAAACTCCAAAAATTAATTTACCTAATAATTACAATATGTAACGTAGTTGATTGATTTTTGACAACAAGTTTGAAGAAAAATAAACGTAATTTTTTGTAAGTATTTAAAAAAACTTTAGACTTATTTTTCAAACTAATAAAATCCAATCAAACAAATGAAACACATCATCAATAAAATCGTTTTTGTATTTGCATTAATTGTTACTTTACACTCTAATGCTCAAGATAATATGTCGGATAAAAGTAATATACAAACCTACACACCTTCCAAATTATTAGACAAAGGACAATGGGATATAAAGTTTTTTAATAATTTATATACAGAAACGGCATCTAAGTTTAATGGTATAAAATCTGATAAACTAAGAGAAACCTATTTTACTTCCACATTAGATATATTTACAGGAGTATCTGAAAACAATCGTTTAAATATTGGTGTTTTATTAGAATACAGATCGAATACTGTTGCAGGAAAGAGCGCTACTTCTGTTTTTAGTTTTAGTGATGATATTAATTCTAGAAATGGACTTTCTTCAATTGCACCAGCTATAAAATGGCAGCCTATTGAAAGAATTGGCAACTTTTCTATTCAATCTGCATTTCATATTCCTTTAATAGATAATGAATCTAATTCAAATAGGGTTTTTTTAGATCAAACCGCTTATATGTTTCAAAATAGATTTTTCTATGATTACACATTGCCAAGTGGAAAGTGGCAATTGTTTACAGAATTAAGTACCGAATATAATTTTGGAAATGACAGCAGTTTTGCTAACAATACTTTTGTATTGGCTCCAGGAGTTTTTATGAGTTATTTTCCAAGTAATAAGTCAACAATTTTAGGTTTTATACAACATTACCAGCGTTTTGGAGATTTTGCACAAGATTTTACTACTCTAGGTTTTGGAGGAAAATACCAATTGACAAATGTTTTAAATTTAGAAGTTTTGTATAGCAAATTTGTAAGAGGAGAAGATACAGGATTAGGGCAAAGTTTTAACATTGGTTTAAGAGCATTGTTTTAGTAAAAATCTCTCAGTAATTTGATACTTTCATAACAATCTTTAAAATATATTTAATAGGATAATTAGTATTAAAAGTTGGATGTAATTTTAGAGTAAATGAGTTTAATTTCATATTATTGGGTAAATTTAATGATCAAGAAATCATTTACAGCAGAGTATGAAATTTAAAAGTATTTTCGTTTTTATTTTTTTATTTTTTTCGTTTCGATTCTTTTCACAAGAAAAAATAATTCTTGATGTTAAAATTATTGGAACAAAAAAATTAGACTCTTTATTTGTAAAAAAACTTTTAATATCCAAAAAAGGCAATCATTTAGATTCTTTTGCTATTGAAAAAGACATCATTCTTTTAAAAAGATTACCCGCCGTAAGCAATGCTTATTATCAGGTAATTAATTCTCATAAAAATTTTTACAATATCCTCATAAGTATAGAAGAAAATTACACCATTATTCCTGATATTAATTTTTGGACAACTACTAATAACCAATTTTCGTATAAGTTAGGTGTTTATGATTATAATTTTTTAGGAAAAAATATCACTTTTGGTGGTTTTTATCAATATAACGGATTCAATACTTACGCAATTAATTTTAGAGCTCTTAATTTATTTTCAAAAAAATGGGGCTTGGCTGTAAATCATCAAAATTGGAAAAGTGAAGAACCTTTGTATTTTGGGGATCAATCTGCCAATTATCTTTACAATAATATTTCTTTTGAAGTTTTAGGATTGTATCAAATCAATTTAAAAAATGAAATTGATTTTGGAATCAATCTTTTTAATGAAAAATATCAATACTTGTCAGGAGTAACTGATCCATCAATTCCAAAAAAATTAGACATTGATAAAACGCTGTTTAAATTAATTTACACCCACAATCAACTTACTTATGATTACCATTATGTAAGTGGTTTTAAAAGTGTTTTATTTACACAGTTTGTAACATCCAAAAACCCTTTTCAAAAAGATTTTTTTATAGCTTGGAACGATTTTTTTTATTTTAAGAGAATTGGAGCAAATGGAAATTGGGCAAACAGAGTCCGTTTTGGTTTGTCTTCCAATGAAAATACCCCTTTTGCGCCTTTTGCATTAGACAATAATGTGAATTTACGTGGAGTAGGAATTTTGGTAGATAGAGGTACAGGAAGTTTTGTTTGGAATACAGAGTATAGGCATACAATTTATAATAGAAATTGGTTAGCAATACAAACAAATATTTTTTCGGATATTGGTTCTTGGAGAAATCCTGGTGGTGAATTAAACGATTTTTTTCAACAAGACAATGTGAGAATTTATTCGGGTTTTGGTTTGCGATTTATCAATAAAAAAATATACAATGCCACATTTAGAATTGATTACGGTTTTAGTGTTTTAAACACAAAAGGAAATTCTAAAGGAGGATTGGTTTTTGGAATTGGACAATATTTTTAAAGATTATAAGAAATGAACACTTTTGCAATTGGAGATATTCATGGTGGATTAAAAGGGTTACTTCAAGTTTTAAATCAACTAGAAATTACTGAAAATGATACCCTCATTTTTATGGGAGATTATGTGGATGGTTGGAGCGAGTCTGCACAAGTAATTGAATTATTACTGCAGCTTTCAGAAAAAATCAACTGTATTTTTATCAAAGGAAATCACGATGTTTGGTGCGAAGATTGGTTAAAAAATGGCACTGTAAATTCCTCTTGGTATATGCATGGAGGCAAAGAAACCATGGATAGTTATGAAGGTTTTTCAAGAAATGAAAGAATTCAACACCTTCAATTTTTTGAAACAATGCCTCTATATCATATTGATTCCCAAAACAGATTATTTATTCATGCTGGTTTTACGTCATTGTATGGAGTGCAAAGAGAATTGCATGAAGGCATTTTTAATACGGATCGTTCCTTGTGGGAAATGATTTTGGCAATGGATAAAAATCTTGAAAAAACCTCTCCGTTTTTTCCAAAACGATTACAATTGTATCATGAAATTTATATTGGTCACACACCAACTACAAATTATAATGAGCCTTTACCCATGAATTTTTACAATTTATGGAACATTGATACAGGTGCAGCATTCAAAGGAAAAATAACTGCCATCAATATTGATTCAAAAGAAATTTTTCAAAGCGAATCTTTGCCTTCTTTGTATCC
>JANQTK010000341.1:8228-12370 GCA_030731695.1 Polaribacter sp. | reverse complement strand
TCAATATTGATTCAAAAGAAATTTTTCAAAGCGAATCTTTGCCTTCTTTGTATCCTAATGAAAAAGGGAGGAATAAATAGCTTTTAGTAATTCGCTTAGCAATTAGCTTTAAGCAATTAGCTTTAAAACCCTTAAACTTTTAAACTTTTCCCATATATTTACATCTTAAAAATCCATTCAAATGAAGAAAATAATAATTGCAATTTTATTTATAAGCACTTTTGTAGGTGGTAAAATTGTATCTCAAGAAAAAAAATCTGACTTAAGTATTAACTTTAAAAAAATAACACTAAAAAATGGTTTAGATGTTGTTTTTCATGTGGATAAATCAGATCCTGTAGTGGCTGTAGAATTGATGGTTCATGTGGGTTCAGCAAGAGAAATTGAAGGTAGAACAGGTTTTGCACATTTATTTGAGCACTTATTATTCTTAGAATCTGAAAATTTAGGAAAAGGCGGATTAGATAAAATGACAGCAAGAATAGGTGGTTCAGGAGCAAATGGTTCTACTTCAAGAGATAGAACAAATTATCTGCAAACAGTTCCAAAAGATGCTTTAGAAAAAATGATTTGGGCTGAAGCTGACAAAATGGGATGGTTTATCAATACGGTTACTGATCAAGTTTTGGCGAAAGAAAAGCAAGTGGTGAAAAACGAAAAAAGACAGAGTTATGACAACCGTCCTTATGGTCATAACCAATATGTAATTGATAAAAATTTATATCCTGCAAATCATCCCTACAATTGGCAAGTGATTGGATCTTTGGAAGATTTACAAAATGCTACTTTAAATGATGTTAAAACTTTTTTCAGAACTTGGTATGTGCCAAACAATGCAACTTTGGTATTGTCTGGAGATTTTGACATCAAACAAGCTACAAAATGGGTGCACAAATATTTTGATGAAATTCCGAGAGGAAATGAAATTCCTGTCCTAGATAAAAGACCAGGAAATGTCCCTGAAACCAAGTTTTTATATTACGAAGATAATTTTGCAAGAGTTCCTCAATTAACTATGGTTTGGCCAACAGTTGAATCATATCACCCAGATTCGTATGCGTTAGAGGTGTTAACTGAGTATTTATCAAGTGGAAAATCAGCACCATTAAATCAGGTGTTGGTTGATGAGTTAAAATTAACTTCAAACACAAATATGGGGAGTTATATTTCGGAATTAGCAGGACAAACACAACTTTCTGTGAGAGCTTTTGATGGTGTAAAATTAGATTTAGTAAAAGCAGGAATTGAAAAAGCACTCGCGAAATTTGAATCGGAAGGCATTTCTGATAAAGATTTGAATAGAATAAAAGCGTCACAAGAAACCAATTTTTATAGTAGTTTGTCCAGTGTTTTAGGCAAAGGAACAAGATTGGCTTCGTACAATACCTATACTGGAAATCCTGGTTTTGTAACACAAGACATCAATAATACCTTGGCTGTTACCAAAGAAGATGTGATGAATGTGTATCAAAAATACATCAAAAACAAAAACTATATTGCTACGAGTTTCGTACCAAAAAACAAGGCTGATTTAGCACTTTCAAATGCTGTTTTGGCGGATGTTATTGAAGAAAAAATTGTAATTGGTGCAGAAGAAAATTTTGATTCGAAAATAGAAGCAACTTACACCAAAACACCTTCAAAAATAAACAGAAGTGTTGAGCCTCCTTATGGAAAATCATTGGAATTAAGCGTTCCAACTGTTTATCAATCAAGCATAAAAAATGGATTGAAAATCTATGGAATTGAAAATGATGAGGTGCCTTTAGTACGTTTTACTTTAACCATTGATGGAGGACAATTATTGGAATCTATGGACAAATTGGGTGTTGCAAACATGACAGCCAATTTGATGAACAAAGGAACCAAAAATAAAACAGTACTTCAATTAGAAGAAGAAATTCAACTTTTAGGAGCTAGTATTTTTGTGAATTCTGAAACTGAAAACATCACCATTAGCGGAACAACATTGAAAAAAAATTATGACAAGACAATTGCTTTGGTTAAGGAAATTCTTTTAGAGCCAAGATTTGACGAAACCGAATTTGAATTGTTGAAAAAAGCAACTATTGCCAATTTACGTCAACAAGAAGCAAATCCGAATGCAGTTGCTGCAAATATTTATAATGAATTGATGTATGGCAAAGACAACATTCGTTCAAAAAATAGTTTCGGAACGATTGCTTCTATCGAAAATATGACTCTGACAGATTTGAAAAACTTTTATACGAATTACATTTCTCCATCTGTAGCAAAAATGCTCGTTGTTGGAGATATTTCTCAGGACAAAGTGGTGACTTCTTTAGAGAGTTTAAACGCGAATTGGTTGCCAAAAGAAGTTAAAATTCCTGTGTATGAAACTCCAAATGCACCTGAAAAATCAGTTGTTTATTTTTATGACATTCCCAATGCAAAACAATCTGTATTACAGTTTGGAACACCTGCTTTAGCTGCTACTGATGCCGATTTTTATCCTGCAAACGTAATGAATTACATTCTAGGTGGAGGAGGTTTTGCCTCAAGATTAACACAAGAATTGCGCGAAGGAAAGGGCTATACGTACGGAATTCGTTCTAATTTCTCAGGCTCAAAAGCGAAAGGACCATTTACGATTTCTAGTGGCGTAAGAAGTAATGTAACGTTAGAATCAGCGCAATTGGTAAAGAAAATTTTAGAAGAGTATCCAACAACTTTTTCAGATAAAGATTTAGAGACCACCAAAGGTTTTTTAATAAAAAGCAATGCACGCGCTTTTGAAACTGCTGGCGCAAAACTAAATATGTTATCGAACATCAGTGATTATGGTTGGAATGCGGATTATGTAAAAGACCGTGAAAAAGTGGTGAAAAACATGACCAAAGAACGCATTTCAACATTGGCAAATCAATATATAAATCCAACTAAAATGATTTGGTTGGTTGTAGGTGATGCAGCAACTCAATTAGAGCGAATGAAAGAATTGGGTTTTGGTGAACCTATTTTGTTGAATAAAACAAAAGAGTAGAAAGATTAAAACTTAATTTTAAAAAATCCCACTTGAAAAAGTGGGATTTTTTTGTTTAATAAATCACTTTAATATTGAAACAAAAATAAAATTTACTATTTTCGTTTTATGAATCAAAAAGACAAACGATTAGCAGATAGAATTTACCTAATTCTTGCTGCACTTTTTATAGCTTCTTTAGTAACATCCAACTTAATTTTTCAAAAATTCTTTTATTGGTATCCTTTCCATATGGAAGTTTATGGAGTAAAACTTTTTGAGGTCTCTGTAGGCTTATTGCCTTATCCGTTAACGTTTTTAATTACCGATATTTTATCAGAAATCTATGGAAAACGAAAAGCAAATGAAGTGGTTATTGCGGGAATTTTCGCGTCCTTTTTCTCCTTATTAATCATATATGTTTCCAAAGAAGTACCTGCAACTTCATGGTCGCAAGTAAATGATGGGACTTTTGTAAACGTTTTTGGAGCAGCACCTTTGGCAGTTTTAGCATCTATGATGGCGTATTTATTTGCGCAGTTTATAGATATCAGAGTGTATCATTTTTGGAAAGATTTCACCAAAGGAAAGCATTTGTGGTTGCGAAATAACTTCTCTACATTTTCATCGCAATTTATTGATACTGGGACAGTTTTGTTACTGTTATGTTCATTCGGAATTATCAATTGGGATAAATTTTGGGGATTGATGATTAGTGGTGTGGTTTTTAAAATCATCATTGCAATTCTTGATACACCTTTTTTGTACCTTTTTGTTTATTTCTTCAAAAAGCGTTTTAACTTAAAAATTAATGAAGAAATTTTAGACTAGTTTTTGTAATCAATCAATAAAATATTCGTCTAAAAAATTTTAAATTAGATTTTTATGATTAAAAAATGTGTTGTATTTATTATTGCGATTGCAAGCTTTCAACTGCAAGCTCAAACAGATGTTTTTGATACGTTACTCAAAAAACATGTAACGAAAGATGGATTGGTTGATTATCAGTCATTTAAAAAAGACTTGCCACAATTAACTAAATATACTGATTATTTAGCAACTACAATTCCTAATGATTCTTGGTCAGTAAACAAACAAAAAGCTTTTTGGATCAATGCTTACAATGCGTATACTATTTTATTGATTTTACAAGAATATC
>JANQTK010000341.1:0-8128 GCA_030731695.1 Polaribacter sp. | reverse complement strand
TTTTGGATCAATGCTTACAATGCGTATACTATTTTATTGATTTTACAAGAATATCCTCTAAAAAGCATTCTCGATGTTAAAATTGATGGCAAAACTGCCTGGAAAACTCCGTTTGCAAAAGTGGGCAACCAAACCTATACCTTAGATTTTATTGAACATGAAATTCTGCGAAAAAAATTATTTGACCCTCGAATTCATGTAGGTGTTAATTGTGCTTCAATTTCATGTCCTAAATTGTCAAACATCGCATTTACTGAAGAAAATATTGATGCTGAACTCACTCGTTTGATGAATGAATTTGTGAATGATACTTCAAAAAATAACATCAACAAAAATAACATCAAAATTTCAGCTATTTTTGACTGGTTTAAAGAAGATTTTATGAAAACAGCATCACTCATTGAGTTCTTGAATCAATATTCAAAAATCAAAATAAATAAAAATGCAAGCATCAATTATTTACCATACAATTGGAGCTTGAACGAAAAATAAAATTATAATAAATTAAATACAAAATGTCAAAACCATATTACGATGAAGCCGATTTACGAAAATTCGGAAAAATAACAGAATGGAGTGAAGAATTGGGAACAAAGTTTTTCGATTATTATGGAAAAGTATTTGAAGAAGGCGCTTTAACAGCTCGCGAAAAAAGTTTAATTGCATTGGCAGTTGCACATACTGAGCAATGTCCTTATTGTATTGATGCCTATACAAAAGATACTTTACAAAGAGGAGTAACCAAAGAACAAATGATGGAAGCCATTCACGTTGGCGCAGCCATAAAAAGCGGTGCAACCTTAGTTCATGGTGTGCAAATGATGAATAAGGTGAATAAACTAGAAATGTAAGCAGAGAACCATTTTTTGCTTTTGTAAAAAATGTATGAATCGCTTATTCCTGTGAAAGCAGGAATCTAAAAAACCAAATCCAACAGTATTACGTAAATACCTAAAAGCTACTGAAACAAGTTCAGCATGAAGAAATCATTAAAAGCAAGAAATAACGACATCGCAAATACCAATAGACAACTTGAAATTTTGTCAAACGGAATTTTTGGAAACGGAGAATTACCCACTTTTGCTACAAAAATAAAAGAAACCAATCAGTTTCCTTTACGTCCTAAAAAACTAGAAATCTTGCAAATTAACTTAGGTTATATGTGCAACCAAGTTTGCGAACATTGTCATGTGGATGCTGGACCAGACAGAAAAGAAATTATGACGATTGAAACCATGCAACAATGCTTGGAAGTCATCAAAAAAACAGAAGCGCACACCTTAGACTTAACAGGTGGCGCACCTGAAATGAATCCAAATTTTAGATGGTTTGTAGAAGAAGCAAGCAAAGCTGGGATTAAAGACTTTATTGTGCGATCAAATTTAACCATCATTAGAGCTAATAAAAAATACCACGATTTACCTGAGTTTTTTAAAAAACACAAAGTGCATGTCGTTTCTTCAATGCCTCATTGGACTCGTGGAAAAACAGACAAACAACGTGGTGATGGTGTTTTTGATAAATCGATTGAAGCTTTAAAATCCTTAAATAAAGTTGGATATGGCATGCCGAATTCAGAATTGAAATTAGATTTGGTGTACAATCCTTCAGGGGCATTTTTGCCAGGAAACCAACAAGCACTAGAGCAAGATTTTAAAAAAGTATTAAAGGCTGATTTTGACATCAATTTTCATAATTTATTTGCCATTACAAATTTACCTATTAGTCGATTTTTGGATTATTTGATTGCCTCTGAAAATTACGAGGATTATATGACAGCTTTGGTGGATGCT
Organism: Polaribacter sp.; assembly: GCA_030731695.1. Classification (GTDB taxonomy): domain Bacteria; phylum Bacteroidota; class Bacteroidia; order Flavobacteriales; family Flavobacteriaceae; genus Polaribacter. The sequence goes on along the minus strand of JANQTK010000341.1, from coordinate 6,335 downwards.
TACAATCCTACAGCTGTTCAAAACGTAATGTGTACCAATACGATTTCAGTAAGTTGGGATGGTTGGTTGTACGATTGCGATTTTAATCAAATGTTGAATTTAAAAGTAGCAAGCAAAGTGCAGCACATTTCAGCTTATAACGAGGAATTATTACAAAACAGAAATATCATCATCAATCAACATTGTTATGGCTGCACAGCTGGTGCAGGAAGCAGTTGTCAAGGTGTTGTTGCATGATAAAATCCTGCAAAGTATTTCCGAAGAATGAGGATTCCTTGAAGGGACAATAAAAAAATAGTAATAAAAAACCTATAAAGTTTTAGAAACCTTACAGGATTAAAAAATGAAACATAAAACTGCCATATTAATTTTTGCAAATTCTGCTAAAATAGATGCTGAGAGAAAAAACTTTCTTTCTGCTGAATTTTTTACTGAATTAAATAAGCAAACATTAAATGTGGTCAAAAAATCTGGAATTGAGTATTTTCATTTTTCAGAAAAAAACCAAATAGGAAACTCTTTTGGTGAGCGTTTTACAAATGCCATTGAGGCAGTTTTTCTAAAAGGATTTGAAACAATTATTACTATTGGTAATGATACTCCACATTTAAAAACACATCATTTAATTGAAACAATTCAGCAATTAGAAAAAAATGAGTTGGTTTTAGGACCCTCAAAAGATGGTGGTTTTTATTTAATGGGAATTCATAAAAATCAGTTTCAAAAAGAAGAATTTTTAAAATTTCCTTGGCAAACCAATCGTTTGCAATCGTATGTAACTCAAATTGGAAGAAACCAAAAAGTACATATTTCTTTTTTAGAAATCTTAAATGATTTAGATACTAAAGATGATATTTTTAAAATTATTCACAGTTTTAAAAAGCTTTCGTATTCAATTTTTAAACTTTTATGTTTATTTATTTTTATTGATAAAAAAACCAACAATCTTTATACACTTTATACTTTAGAAAAATCATTTTCTAAACATTTTAACAAAGGCTCTCCCTTTATTTTTGATTAATTACCTCTAATATTGATTTTTATCAATATTACAAACAATCAATTTTTCACAAAAAACCATATGTAATGAAAATCATTTTTATGTGGATGACATTGCTTTTCACGAGTATCAGTTTTTCACAAATTAAAATTTCGGGTAAAATTACCGATAAAATTACAGGTGACAGAATTCCTTCTGTAGCCATTTCATCATCCAAAGAAAATGGAACCACATCAGACATTAATGGAACATATTCCATAGAAGTTTCCGATGAAAATACAGTTTTAACCTTCTCTTATTTAGGTTATAAAACGCAAAAAATAAAAGTTGGTACTCAAACAATTATCAATATTGAATTAGTAGAAATTGAAACTAATTTAGATGAAATTGTAGTAACTGCTTTAGGTTTAAACAGAAAAACGAAAGAGCTAGGTTACGTAGTGCAAGAAATAAAAGCAAAAGATGTTACGGAGGTAAAAACTGTAAATTTTCTAGATAATTTATCTGGAAAATTAGCGGGTGTAACTATTTCGCAAGGCGCAACAGGAGTTGGTTCATCATCTAAAATAACCATTCGTGGAGAAGCTTCTTTTTCCAATAACAATCCACTTTTTGTGGTAGATGGAACTCCTATAAACAACAATTCAGTTTTAAACTTTACCAATGAAGCAGCTGCTGGTTTTCAAGAAATTGATTTTGGAAATGGAGCTATGGAAGTAAACGCAGATGATATAGAATCTGTTACTGTTTTAAAAGGACCAAGTGCTGCAGCTTTGTATGGAACTCGTGCTTCTAATGGAGTTATTGTAATTAGAACCAAAGATGGAAATGAGAAAAAAGGGTTAGGAATTAGTATAAATTCATCTATCACTTTCGATTCTGCTTTTCGTTTGCCTGAATTTCAAAATGAATATGGACAAGGAAATTCTGGAAATTTCGAATATGTAGATGGTTTAGGTGGAGGAACCAATGATAATATTACCTATTCTTGGGGACCTAGATTAGATGTTGGAAATTTAATTCCACAATTCGATTCGCCAGTAACTTTACAAAATGGAACTGTGGTTAGAGGTGGAGATACTTCTTTGTATTCAGGTTTACCAATTACGCCTACTCTTTTCAAATCGAATCCAAATAATTTAAAAGATTTTTATCAAACAGGAATTACAACCATTAATAATATTGCAATAAATGATAGTTTTGAAAGAGGTTCTTACAGATTATCTATTACAGATTTGGCTAGTAAATCTATAATTCCTGGGGTTAATTTAGACAGAAAAACGGCTGCTTTCAAATTGAATTTTAATCCATCAGAAAAAACAAAAATTACAAGTTCTATAAACTATGTAAATTCTAATAGCGACAATAGACCTTCTAATGGTTATGGTAGTGAAAATGTAAATTATTCTTTAGTTGCTTGGGGTCCACGTTCTTTAAATATTAATAGTTTGCGCAATTATTGGCAACCAGGTTTAGAAGGTGTTCAGCAATATTCTTTCAACTATACTTTTTTTGATAATCCATTTTTTATTCTCTATGAAAATACCAATTCATTTAACAGAGATCGTGTTTTTGGAAATATTGACATCAATCATAAATTTACAGATAAATTGAGTGTTTCTTTACGTTCTGGAATGGATTATTCTTCTGAAGTAAGAGAATTCAAACGTAATTTTAGCAGCAATCGATTTAAAAATGGAGCGTATGCAGAACACGATGTTTTTTACAGAGAAATTAACACAGATTTCTTGGTAAATTATACAGATAATTTTGGAGATTTTTCTTTTGATGTTTCTTTTGGAGGAAACAGATTAGACCAAACTGCATCTACAAAACAAACACAAACTACCAATTTAGCGCAACCAGGAATTTTTAGTTTAAACAATGCAGCTTCGCCTTTAGAAGTTTTTGAGTTTGAATCTAAAAAACGAATTAATTCTTTATACGGAATTGCAAAATTTGGTTACAAAGATTATTTATTTGTTGATGTTACAGGCAGAAACGATTGGTCTAGTGCTTTAGCAACACCTTTTTCTGTAGATGGAACCTCGTTCTTTTATCCTTCAATTTCATCAAGTTTTATTTTATCAAACTATAAAAAACTACCAGAAAATATCTCTTTTGCAAAATTGAGAGCAAGTGTTGCGCAAGTTGGTAATGATACAAATCCGTACCAAACTTCTGGTGCTTTTGTGTCGCAAACGCCATTTAATGGGCAACCTACATTTAGCAATCAAAATTTTATTCCGAATGCAAATTTAAAACCAGAAATAACAACTTCTTATGAGTTTGGTGCAGATGTGCGTTTCTTTAAAGATCGATTAAATATCGACTTTACTTATTATAATGCAACCACAAAAGATCAAATTATTTCTTTACCAATTCCTATTTCTTCTGGTTATAATCAGCAAGTAATTAATGGTGGAAAAGTAAATACAACTGGTGTTGAAATTATTTTGGGAGGCACACCAATTAGAAATGAAAACTTTACCTGGAACACCACTTTTAATTTTGCAACAAATAAATCAATCATTAAAGATTTACCTCAAAATGATGGACGTTTAACTTTGGCTTATAGCAGAGTTTACGATAGTGCTAACCAAACTGTTTGGTTTCAAGTTGAAGAAGGAGGACAAGTTGGAGACATGTATGGAACTGGTTATCAGAAAAATACAGAAGGTGAATTTCTTTTAGATGATAATGGAAGATACATTGCCAATAATGAGTTGATTAAAATAGGGAATTACAACCCAGATTTTACTTTAGGTTGGAACAACTCTTTTACCTATAAAAACTGGAATGCAAGTTTTTTATTCGATTGGAGACAAGGAGGAGAAATCGTTTCTAGAACAAGAGCTTTAGGTAATGTTGGTGGGCAATTAGCAGAAACTTCTTTTAGACCAGAGGCAGGAATTGTTGCGCAAGGTGTAAACGTAAATACTGGGCAACCCAACACAGTTGCAGTTTCTGCAGAAAGCTATTACAGACAATTTTATGATAGAAATCACGAAGAAAATAACGTTTATGATGCTTCCTTTTTAAAATTGCGTCAGTTTTCTATTGGTTATGTTTTAGAATTAAATAGCGGTTTTTTAGGGCTAAAAAATACGTCAACAATGAACTTTTCATTTATAGGAAACAACCTGTTTGTAATTACAGAAAATCCACATTTTGATCCTGAACAATTAGCAGTACAAGGAAATGGTTTTGTAAGTGGTGTTGAAGATATGAGTTACGCAACTAGCAGAAGTTTAGGTTTTAAAGTAGGATTTAATTTTTAAGAAATTTACAATGAAAAAAATTATATACATATTCGCAGCTTTAATTTTTATAACTATCAGTTGCACCAAAGATTTTGAAGAAATAAATACCAATCCAAATGCGCCAGTTGCTGTGCAACCTAGTTTGTTATTAAGACAAGTTATTTATGATTTTGGCGAACAAATGAGTTACGAAGGTTTTGTTGCTGGAGATTTATTAGCCCAACACAGAACTGCTTTAGATTTTAATTTATTTGATAGACACGATTTAAAAAGTCCACAATTGGGAGGAAATCCTTGGGCTATTTTTTACACCAATTTACGTGATAATGAAATCATTATAAAACAAAGTATAGAAACTCCTGCTTTTGAAATTTATCAAGGTCCTGCCTTAATTTTAAAAGCATATATGGCTGCTGGTTTAACAGATTTGTTTGGTGATGTTCCTTATTTTGAAGCGTTTAATGGTGTGAATGGAATAGCAACTCCAAAGTATGATTTACAAGAAGACATCTACCAAAAAGAGAATGGAATTTTAGATAATTTAGATAAAGGAATCGCAGCAATTAATAGTTATTCAAGCTCAATTCCTTTACAAGGTGATATTTTATTTGAAGGCGATTTACAAGCTTGGATAAAATTTGCAAACTCATTAAAAATTAAATATTTAATACGAATTTCTGGTAAAGTTGATGTTTCAAATCAATTGCAAACTATTTTTAATGCTGGAAATTACATTAAAAATAATAATGAAAATGCAGTTTTCGATTTTACAAATTCAGAACCAAACAGTTTTAGATTGGCTCAATTAAGAGTGGGCGATTTTAATAATTTTGTGCTTTCTGAAACTATGGAAGAAGTTTTAATCGGTTTAAATGATGCTAGAATTGGTACATTTTTCAGACCTTTTGCAAACTCTAATACAAACGAATTTAATGGTTTAATAAACGGAATTAATTCATCAACAACATCCATAGTTTTATCAGATTATTCTCTAGCAGGAACAGCTTTTAGAGAAGATACTTCTACTTTAGATGCTAATTTTATCACAGCTTGGGAAACCAGTTTTTTACTAGCAGAAGCTGCACAAAAAGGACTCATCACAACAAGTGCTGAATCATTATACAATTTAGGTGTTACTCAAGCATTCGAATATTGGAACACTAATTTGCCTGCGAATTATTTATCAGGAAATGCAAATTTTAATGCTGTTGGCAAAACACCTTTAGAACAAATTATCACTCAAAAATGGATTGCTTCTATTATAAATGGTTACGAAGGTTGGATTGAATTTAGAAGAACAGGTTTTCCTGCTTTAAAAAGTGTATCAGCAAGTTTAAACAATGGCTTAATTCCTGTTAGAATGCCTTATCCTGCTGAAGAAGCAACTTTAAATCAAGTTAATTATGCTGTTGCAGCAGGTGCAACTAATGGAAATAGTTTAGATGCTAAAGTTTGGTGGAATAAGTAAGCATTTCCCTAACCTTTTCCAAATGAAAGGGAACAAATGCTGAAATTATTATGAAATAAAATTTTTAAAATAAAAAATGCTAACATCCTTTTTTCTTTTCATGAGTGAGAACTCCTTCCCTTTGGGAAGGTTGGGATGGGCTTTTCAATGGGGATTAATTATAGTATCAAGTTTAATACTATTTTTTATATCTCCTTTAGCAAAAACCACAGATCAGTTTTTTAAAGCTGTAAACAAGAAAAAGGCCCCTAATACTTTCGTATTAACAGGAAGCTTAATTATTTCTTGGATTTTTGCAAAAAGTATTACAAACGCCGCAAATTTAGGACTCGATTTTGGTTTGGTTGGTGGTGTTGCGTATGCTGGTTATTATTTGTCTTTTGCTGTTGCAGGTATTATTATTTATCAATTAAGAACCAAAGGAAATTTTAAAAGTATTCACGAATTTTTGATTTCTAAATTTGGTAAAAAAGCAATGGCTATTTTTTCTATTTTGATAGCTTTTCGTTTGTTTAACGAGGTTTGGAGTAATACCATGGTTATTGGAAGTTATTTTGGAGAAATAGGAAGTTCTTCTTATTATTGGTCAATAATTTTATTTACA
>JANQTK010000340.1 GCA_030731695.1 Polaribacter sp. | reverse complement strand
TGCCTTTCTTAAATCTGAAAACCTCATATCTTACGATATGAGGTTTTTTTGTTTTAGGAAAATAGTAAATTACATGACAACTTAATCCTCTGCTACCTTTCGAAAAAATTTGCTTTAAAACATTTTTTTGCTACTAGACAATTGTGTTTTGTCGAGTTAATTAAAGTTGATTTTGATTTGTTTTGACCTCGGATTTAAAATCCTAACTTTCGTTTTTTTTATGGATATTATATTTTGAAATAAAAAAGAAGGCTGTTCAATGATGACAGCCTTCTTTTTACTTATTTATAATGTATTTTACATCGCTACTAAATCTCCTGCTATATCTTTAGATGGTAATTCAGATTTTCCCATCAAAAACAAATCTACTTGTCTTGCTGCTTCTCTTCCTTCTGAAATTGCCCAAACAATCAACGATTGTCCTCTTCGCATATCACCAGCAGTAAATATATTCGGAACATTGGTTTGGTATTTTCTATAATCAGCTTTGTAATTCGATCTGCTATCTATTTCAATACCTAGTTTTTCTGCCAATGTTTTTTCTGGTCCTGTAAATCCTAAAGCCAATAGAGCTAAATCACAAGGCCATATTTTTTCTGTTCCTTCAACTTCAATCAGTTGTGGACGTTCACCTGGAGTCATTTTCCATTCAACATTCACAGTTTTTAAGGCAACCAATTTATTAGTATCATCTGTAATAAATTCTTTGGTATTGATTAGCCAATTACGTTCAACACCTTCTTCATGTGAGCTAGAAGTTTTTAATTGTAATGGCCAAAATGGCCAAGGTGTAGCTGGAGAACGATGTCCTGGTGGTTTTGGCATGATTTCAAAATTTACAACGGATTTTGCTCCATGTCTATTGGATGTTCCAATACAATCGGATCCTGTATCTCCACCACCAATCACAATCACATTTTTGTCTGTTGCCATAATTTGATTTTCAATTTCTTTTCCAAACAGAACTTTTGTTTGTTGTGTTAAAAAGTCCATGGCTTGTACAACGCCATCTGCATCAATTCCAGGAGTTGGTAAGCTTCTTCTTTCAGTAGCACCACCACAAAGAACAATTGCATCAAATGTTTTTAACTCTTTTACGCTATAGTTTACGCCAACATTTACATTGGTTTTAAAGATGATACCTTCTAATTTTAAGATGGCAATACGTCTGTCAATGATTTCTTTTTCCATCTTAAAATTCGGAATACCATAGCGTAACAATCCACCTACTTCATCATCTCTTTCAAATACAGTCACCAAATGACCTGCTCTATTCAATTGTTGAGCTGCGGCCAATCCTGCTGGACCAGATCCAATAACAGCAATCGTTTTTCCTGTTCTCGTTTTTGGTGGTTGTGGTTTAATCCATCCTTCTTTAAAAGCTTGTTCTACAATATTTTTTTCAATATTTTCGATAGATACAGGGTCTTCAATCAATCCCAATACACATGATTTTTCGCAAGGTGCTGGGCATAAACGTCCTGTAAATTCCGGAAAATTATTTGTAGAATGTAATATCCATGAAGCTTTTTGCCATTCTCCCTGATGTACCATGTGGTTAAAATCAGGAATTAAATTTCCTAACGGACAACCACTATGACAAAATGGTATACCACAATCCATGCAACGTGAACCTTGCTTTTTTATTTGCTCTTCTGAAAGAGGTACTGTAAATTCTTTGTAATGTTTTACGCGTTCTTCTACTGGAACGTAGGTTTCATCTTGTCTTTCAAATTCCTTAAATCCTGTTACTTTTCCCATGACATTATGCTATTGTTAATTCTTCAAAAAGTTCTTCTTCGGTTTCTAATCTTTTCAATGCTTTTTTATATTCAGTAGGCATTACTTTTACGAATTTAGAAATGTTTTCTTCCCAGTTATCGAGTAAATACTTGGCTCTTTGACTATTGGTATATTGATAATGTTTGTGAATCAACATTTTTAAATCGTTCTCATCATCATCAGAAATTGTCTCAAATTCGATACTTTCTGTGTTGCAAAGTCCGTTTACAAATTTATTTTGAGGATCAAAAACATAGGCGATTCCACCACTCATTCCAGCTGCAAAATTTCTTCCTGTTTTTCCTAAAACGACCACTTTTCCTCCAGTCATGTATTCACAACAATGATCTCCAACACCTTCTACAACTGCAATTGCACCTGA
>JANQTK010000339.1:27425-32822 GCA_030731695.1 Polaribacter sp. | reverse complement strand
GATTCTGGGATATTTTTCACAGCCAAACTGCCTGCATAACCTGAAATATTTTTACTTTTTTCGGTAAAATAAGCAACATTCACTCCTTTTTCTAGATAAGAATATGATTTATTACCCAATTTTAAAGAAAAATATGCGTCTTTATATCCAAAAGCCAACGGATGTGTATTGTCAACTTTACTTTTAAAAATTGCACCTGTTATTAAATCTTTTACGCTTTTACGTTCCAAATCTGCATACGGAGTTAGATTTTTTAAATCACTTTGTTTTTCAGCTTCTTTACTTTTTAAGGCAAATCCCTCTTTGTCAACAAAACTTTGTAAAGCATTGTCAATAGCAATCAAAGTTCCTCCAGATTGAACCCAACTTGTGATTTTTTCGAGTGTATTTTTTGATAAAATATCATCATAATATCCATCAGGAATGATTAAAACATCAAAATTTGCTAAATTAATTCTACCAAAATAATCCGTATTTAAAATTGTAATTGGATATTGTAACTCAGTTTCAAAAAAGTGCCAAATTTCACCAAAACCAAGAGATGATGTCCCTTCACCTGAAAGCAATGCTATTTTTTGTTTGTTGATTGGCTTTACACTTGGAGAACCAAAATCTGCTCCTGCACTTACGAATCCAGTAGAAACTACCTGTAATTTACGTTGGTTTTTATTGGCAATTTCTATCAATTTTTCATCAAAATTTGCTGATTTATTGTCATTTCTTAGGATAATTAAAGTCCCTCTTTCGTACGATTTTCCTTCGATTGAAAATGGTTTTTCAGAAAAACGAGGTGTCATATTTTCTTCTAGTAAGTCTCCTAAAAAAACGGCATCATCTAAACTATTCCATTTAGAAATGAAGGCATACGCATTTTTATCTACCAAATTTGTAATTGATTCTTTAGCAATTGATTTGGTAGAATTTACCATAGTTTTTGATGCAATTGCTTCAAATCCGTGAGCGTAAGGAATTGACCAAGCTGTGATATCATACGTTAATGAATCTGCTAAAAATGCTTTTGGCTCGAACAAAACATTCACCATTTTTCCTTTTGGTTGATTGGTATGAATCACTAAATCGCCATTTGAAGTGTTTATTTTACCTTCTTCAGAAACTGAGTATTGATATCCTTTTGCAATTCCATTAGTAGCAAATTCATAAGTGATTTCGTGTTTGTCAAGTAGCTTTTTCAAACGTGCTGTTTTATCAGAATTGTCATTTTTCAGCACATAACTTTTATACAACAAACTGCTATTGTCAAAAAACTTTTTAAACTCATTATTCAGCTTTTCAACATTTTTTGAAGCAATTTCCACTGTAGAAATTCCAGTTGTCATGTGGTGTAAAGCTCTGTCTTTCAAAGTTAAAACTTCTCCTTTATCTGTTTGAATACCCAAACCTGCACGTCCATGACCAGCTTGTTCATAGGTCATCCCAATAGCACCCATGTACGTTGGATATGTATCTCCATAACTTGGATATAGCAAATCAAAACTTTCTTTGGTGAAATATAACCAACCTTCTTTGTCAAAATATTTTGCATGATTTTTACCAATTTCAGTTTGAAAATTACGCTGCCAATCTGTAATTATTTCGTGATAAGGTGCTGCAGCTGGCGCAAAATAATACGGATTATTGATGTATTGCTCATGAAAATCAACATGAATATGAGGCATCCATTTATTATAAACCTTCAATCTTTGTTGCGTTTCCACTTGTGTCGCCCAAGCCCAATCTCTGTTTAAATCAAATAAATAATGATTTGGTCTTCCTCCAGGCCAAGGTTCATAATGTTCCTTTGCGTCTTGAGAAATGTTAAAAGGCGAACTTTTTACTTGATTGTACCAATTTACATAACGATCTCTTCCATCAGGATTGATGCATGGATCAATAATCACTAATGTGTTTTTTAACCAATCTTTTTTAGAAGTTACTAACTCATAAAGTGTTAACATTGAAGCTTCTGTGCTGGACGCTTCGTTTCCATGAACATTATAACTCAACCAAACAATAGCAACTTTACTATCCGTATTTTCCTTTAAAATTCCTGTCTGGGAAAGATTTGTTTTTCTGATTTCCTCTAAATTTTGAATATTTTCTTCAGATGAAATAAATGAAATATACAGAGGTCTGTGTTCATTAGTTTCTCCATATTTTTCCAGTTTTACATTCGGAAGTGATTTGCTAATATATTCAAAATAGTCAACTACTTTGTGATGTCTTGTAAAACGACTCCCAATTTCATACCCTAAAAATTCTGATGGAGATTGAATATTTTGAGAAAATAGTTGGCTTATGGATAAAAAAGCAATTAGTAATAAAGTTTTAATTTTCATGAAAATAAATTTGATTATCTTCAAAAGTAATGAAATAAATGGATTTTATAAAGATGATGCGGTTTTGTTCGTTAAAAATATGTTAGATTGATTTTGATTGACCATCAAAGCTTAAAATATTCGTAATTTTACCAAAATTATTAAAAGCATATGTGTTTATCTTTAGAGGTTGATTGTGTTCAAAAATGTGTGAAAACGATATGAAAGTAACTCACATTCCTTTCCAAAAAACTGGATTTTTTTCAAAAATGATGCTTGATTATTTAGAGAAGAATGAAAAAATAACTCCATTTTATAATCATTTTCCCGATTTTGACGGATTTCAACATCAAATTCTAGAAAAAGAAAAATCATTTGATTTACAAACTCGAATTACACTTTACAACGAATTAAAAAATCAATATAAATCGTTCGAAGTTTCTTTAAAAACTGCTGAAAATATTGAATTGTTACAAGCTGAAAATACATTTACAATCACTACTGGGCATCAATTAAATTTGTTTACAGGTCCATTGTATTTTTTATATAAAATTCTTTCTACCATAAATTTATGTGAAGAATTATCTCAAAAATTTCCTAACAAAAATTTTGTGCCTATTTATTGGATGGCAACTGAAGATCACGATTTTGATGAAATAAATTATTTTAAATTCAAAGGGAAAAAAGTAACTTGGAATCGTCATGACGGTGGTGCAGTTGGTCGTTTTTCTATGGATGGTTTAAATGAAGTTTTGGAAGTTTTTTCTGCTCATTTAGGAAATTCTAAAAATGCCGTTTTTTTAAAGAATCTTTTTTCTGAAGCGTATTTGAAACACAAAAATTTGGCTGATGCAACTCGATTTATTGCAAATTCATTATTTGGTGAATTTGGCTTGGTAATTATAGATGGCGATTCAGCACCATTAAAAAAGGTTTTTAGTCCGTTTGTGAAAGACGAATTGTTACATCAAACTTCTTTTAAGGAAGTTTCTAAAACCATTTCTGAACTTGAGAAAGAATATAAAATTCAAGTAAATCCAAGAGAAATCAATTTGTTTTATTTAGATCAGAATCAAAGAGAACGCATTGTTTTTGAAAATGGACTCTATAAAATTTTAAATACAGATATTGAATTTAGCAAAGAAGAAATTTTAGAGGAACTAGAAAATCATCCAGAAAAATTTTCGCCAAATGTATTGTTACGACCATTGTATCAGGAAGTTATTTTACCAAATTTGTGTTATATTGGTGGAGGAGGAGAGATTGCGTATTGGTTGCAATTGAAGCAGTTTTTTGGTGCGATTTCGGTCCCTTTTCCAATTTTATTACTCAGAAATTCTGTGCAAATAATTTCAACAAAGCAATTTAAAAAATTGGAAGATCTTTCCATTTCAAACGAAGAAATATTTTTAAACCAGCATGCATTAATTTCAAAAAAAGTAATCGAAAATGCTGCAATTGAAATTCATTTTGGTGAAAAGAAAGTTTTTTTACAGCATCAATTTTCAGAATTAAAAGAGGTTGCAAAAAAGACAGATATTACTTTTGTAAATGCTGTAAACGCTCAAGAACGTAAACAGCTTAAAGGTTTAGAGATGTTAGAAAAGCGCTTATTAAAAGCGGAAAAAAGACGTCAAGATGATTTGGTTCAACGAATTACATCCATCCAAAATGAAATTTTACCAAATCAAAGTTTAGAAGAGCGTCAGCGAAATTTTTCTGAATATTATCTAGAGTATGGACAAACTTTTATGGAATCATTAAAATCTTCTTTAAAACCTTTGCAATTAGAATTTACAATTTTAGAATTGTAGATAAACACGAATTTCTCCTCGAGTGCAGTCAAGAGGTTTTTAAAATATCGATATTCTAAATAGGTCTCGACTGCGCACGACCTGACATTTCAACTTATGAAAGAAAAAGGGCTTCATCCAAAAAACAAGTTTGCTAAAGGATATGATTTTGATGCATTAATCAAGGTAAATCCAGCATTAAAAGAATATGTTTTAAAAAATACATTTGATGCAATTACGATTGATTTTTCTGATCCAAAAGCAGTAAAAGAATTAAATAAGGCATTATTGTTTTCTTACGATTTAATAACTGTTTGGGATTTTCCTGATGATAATTTATGTCCGCCAATTCCTGGACGTTTAGATTATATTCATCACCTATCAGATTTACTTTCATCCGAAGAAAATATAAAAATACTTGATATTGGTACAGGAGCAACCTGTATTTATCCTTTGTTAGGTATTGCAGAATACAATTGGAATTTTGTTGCTACAGATATTGATTTAGATTCTTTGGATTCTGCTCAAGATATTTTAGATGATAATTCGTTAGCATCTAAAGTTGAATTACGCCAACAATTTGATGAAACTCATATACTAAAAGGAATTTTAGAAAATGATGATTCTTTTTCAGCAACCATGTGTAACCCACCTTTTTATAAATCTGCGGAAGAAGCGCAAGGAGCAAACAGAAGAAAAACAAGAAACCTAGGGAACAATGCCATTAGAAATTTCTCTGGAAATAATAACGAATTATGGTATGTTGGAGGTGAAAAAGCATTTCTACATACTTATTTGTATGAAAGTTCTTTGTATAAAACCAAAAGTAAATGGTTTACTAGTTTGGTTTCTAAAAAAGAAAATGTAGAGAGTTTAGAAACGTCTTCAAAAAAACTTGGGGTTACAGAATTTAAAGTGATTCCTTTAAGTCAGGGAAATAAAGTTAGCAGAATTGTTTGTTGGCGATTTTAGTCAATTTTATTTTATAAAAAAGTTTCTTTTTTAATTAAAAACAACATCTTCAATTTTATACTTTTTACAAACAAAATGTAAAATTGTATACACTAACATGTGTACAAAAACCAAGCAAATAAATGCATACAAAGGAACACCTAGTATTTGATATGGCCAATAGTAGGTCCAAACACCTAATTGAATCGTAATAACTTCTCCGAAAGCGGGTAAAATAAGTGCTAAAATAAGAGCTAAAACAATTTTATTTTTTTGAGTTTGATTCGTTAGATGAGGGATTAAATTTCGCTCTAATTTGTATAAGTAATGAAATGCCA
>JANQTK010000339.1:23335-27325 GCA_030731695.1 Polaribacter sp. | reverse complement strand
ATTTTTTAAAAAGACCAATGATAACTCCTGCTAAAATTAATTTTAAAAGGGCTTTTCCTATTTCTTTTAAGAAGACTTTTTTGTTAGCAATCAATGTTCGTTTTCTTTTGTTAAACGTTGATACCTGTTTTCATAAATTGAAAAAAGTAAAAAATAAGAAATTAAAAAATACAACACAAAAGTAATTATGAATATTAAAAGTGTTGAATTTGAAAATATGTTTTTTGATTCTTGAAGGAAAAAGCTAAAGAAAAGTGATAAAAAAAATGAATAATAAAAACTTTCAATCAAACTAAAACGAACTTTATTGAGTCTTTTTTTAGACCAATTTTTTATAAATTGCGCTGTTTTCTTTTGATAGAATTCATTTGAATTGGACATGTTTTATCTGATAGTTTTATCAAAATCAACATAATAACCTTGTTGAGTTAAGTCACCATCAACTTCTCCAGCCAATTTTTGTTTACGTCTTTCCATATAAATTTCTTCATAATCTTGCGTATAATGAGGAGAAGTAACTACATTTAAATCGAATTTTATTGTTGTAAAAATATCCTTTTCAGTATTTGCAACTATGGTAATATAAAACTCAACATATCCAATATTTTTTGCACTATCATAATCTAAGGTTATAAATCCAAAGTCATCTTGCCCAATTGATCCTGAAGGATAATCAACTTGAATACAGCCACAAGAAGCTTGAACTTCATAGATGATTAAAGGTTCAACACCTCTATTGTAAAGCTTGTATGCTATATTCAATTCAGAACCTCGAAGAATAGGATAGTAATGACGTTCAGGATCTTCAATTTCCATTTTTGTTCTTTTCACATTTTCAATGCTAGGTTTTCTAAATTCGCAAGAACTTAGAATTACAATGAGCGATATGAATAAAAATATGTTTTTCATAAGTGTAAATTTAATCAATTTTTAATTAAAAATTACTTCATCACAAGCCAAGGCATTTTTTCCAGAAACATCCGCTCTTTTTATCACTATTTTGAAATATTCTGGCAATGGAAGTTTGTCATAGTCTGTAGGTAAATCAATTGAAATCTCTTTGGTATTCAAAATATCTTCATTTGCTGGAACAATTATTTTTTTCAATAATTTATTGTTCATGTCTACAATTTCGATAAAACTTGGATAATAAATTTTATGTTTTTTGTCCTGTAAAAATGAGAACGTAATTTTTTTAGCTTTAGAAATTGAGCTTTTTTCTATTTCTAATATAAGATTATCTGTTGAACTTAAATGCCAATTTGTATTGTAATCTTTCAAACCAAAAGTTCCATCATTCAAGACTTTACTATTTCGATAATCTTCATCCATATTTGATAATATTTTGAATGATTTTTTATAGAAATAATGCTTTCTTTTATGATATCTAAAAACTGTTTGTCTCCAACTATTGATATATTCTTCTATAGAATATTTAACTTCATTGTATGTTTTAAGATCGGCTGATTTGCTGTAAATCAATAATTTATCAAGTAAAATGCCAATTTCATTTTTTACAATAATTTCATCATTACTATTTAAAGTTGCAAAACCATATTCGCTAAATCCAGCATCTCTCATGATTTCTAACTTCAAAAAGGTAAAAGCTGTTGCTAATTTTAAAAAATCTTTATCGTATTTATTATTTTGAGTGTGGGTATCAAACTCTTTGTAAAAACTATAAAAAACTTTTGGGTCTAAATATTTACTTACAGATTTATTAATGCCACTATAAATGCTCAACTCTTTTTTACTAGTATAAAAACTACTTTCAATAAATAAATAGTAATTGGTTAAAATATCGGCCAATTTTGGTGAGTATTTTGATGTAAAGTAGCTGTTAATTTCAATATCTAAATTGACGCTTGTATCCCAAAGTAAATTGGCAATAACGGTTGCTTTCATGTCTTGAAGTGAACTGTAATTGTATTCACTTCCGTGCATAAAAACGCCATTAACACCCAATTTTTTATATAATTTTAAATTATCTTGAGTTACTCTTAAAGAAGGATATAAACCAAAATAATTATCAAAATTCACGGCATAATCCCAAACATATAGGTTGTTAACGTAATTTTTCCACTTTTTGATGTCACTTTCAAATTTTTCAAAATTTTTGGTTCTTTCGATCGGTATTCCTTTTTGAATATTGATTGTACTGTAAAAAACACCTAAATTTTCTGAAGCTTTGAATTTTGGAACTTCTTTTACGCTATTGTAAGCTGCCGTAAAAAATGACAATTTTGGATAATTTTTTGCCAATTTATTCATAAATGTAAACACTGCAGAAGATGCATCTTTTGTAGTATTTCCAACAGCTTTGCATGTACTACAAGTACAAACCATCTCATTATCATTAGGCAAAATCATGAATTTTTTTAGTGCACTATCATTTTCATGAATATCTCTTATTTTATCATTTACAAATTCGAAAAGGTGTTCACTTGTAAAACAAAATTGTTCTTCGTTTCTTTCCTTATCAACTTCAGCAAAAATGGTTTCTGGAAGTTGAGTTCCTTTTATAAGTTTTGGGATGTTATGCCCCCAAAGTCCCCATTCTAATTCTAAATAATTTGTTTTGTTCCAAGTTCTGAATTCAGCATCAAAATTTGGAGAAAAATAAGGCTCTCTGTATTCAAAATCAGGAGTTGAACAAATACTCAATTCATTAGGAATCATCACATCTTTTTGAATCTCGTCTTGTAAACTTTGGTTGATTTTTTCAGAAAAGCTTAATGGTGTAAATTTTTTAAAAAATTCTTGAACTGCAAAAACTAAATTTTCATTAGAAGAACCTTGAATGATGACATTTTTTTCTTTTTTATAAATACAGTAACTGTCTTTTTGAGTTGGATTTACACTAAGAATTACATAAGTATAGTTTGGATTTAAGCTATTACTTCTCTCAACAATTAATGTTTCTTGAGTTACTAATTTAAAATTTTTTACAAACTCACTTGCAGCTAATGTAGTTTGATTATCAGCATTTAAAGGAATTGAAATCCTAGGAATTATTTTTTTTTCACTTGAATAAAAAGTAAATTCATTTTTATCTTGAGCACAAGAATTAATGATAGAAAAAAATATAAATAGGTATAAATATTTCTGTAACATATGTTTAAAAACTGATTTAAACTTTTTCTAAAATTTAGTTATTATAGTGAAAGCTAAATTGTATTGGTTTATGAATGCAAATGCACCTTCTGAAAACGTATTACTTTGAAAATTTGTCCAAGTTCCATCAATCGCCAAAACAGTTCTTGGAGAAATATTATAATGATATCCAGCACCCACAGAAACATTTGAGAAATTTAAAAATACGGCTTGTCCTTCAGGTAATTGATTGTCAAAAGGAGCACTACCACCTGAAATTGTTACAGTAACTTTATCTTGTCTGGTATTTACATTTATTCTTGCTTGGCCCATTGCATTAAAGTAAAAAAAATCACTATCCGTCATTAAATTTAGTTTTGATGAAACTACAATATCTTGCCAAGACCTGCCTCCTCCCAATAGTAATGAGATAAAGTTTGTGTCATCTTGCAGTCTTGAAAATCGTAATCCAGCTTGTGCTTCATATCCATTTTTAAGTTCTTTATAGGCATTTCCATATAAAATAAATTTTGGAAAGAATTTAGTTCCTACTAATACTCCTACATCAGCATACATTGTTTTATTTAAAATTCTTGAGAAATTTATACCAGGTTGTACACCAACACCAAGTCTTCTAGCGGCATAATTTAATACACCACCATACGTATTTTTGTCATATTTACGATTGAATGTTAGTCCTGCAAGTGAGGTACTAAAAGGCAAAGAATCTGAAGTTGCTTTTGCATATGTGATTCCAACAATGTTTCTTAATTGCTCAGCTCTTAAAGTTTCGAGAGCAATATTCCATTCTTGTTTTTCATAAGGATTGTCAATTTCTCTATACTTTTGATAATAATACGCAGAATCGTATTCTTTCATCAACTCAAAAACAACTCC
>JANQTK010000339.1:17183-23235 GCA_030731695.1 Polaribacter sp. | reverse complement strand
TACATGTTAGAAAGTTTAAGTTTGAAATTTTTATTTCCAGGATAAAAACTCAATGCACTTAAACTGTAATTGATTCCTTTTTGATAATCAGGAATTGCTGAGGATGCATTAATAGCAATATCTAACAATGTTTTATTATTGTTTTGTCTTGTCAACCCATCTTCAACAATTGGTAAAACTTGCTGAAATTTTTCTTCACGCATTAAGAAAGTTGCATATTCTTCAACTTGACTTACATACAAATCAGTATATTTTTTTTCTAAAGGATATTTTGCTTCTAAATCTCTGGTGATGGTAAGTGCATCATCAAACATTTGCATTTTTTGATATAAAGTTGATTTTCTAACTAAATAATCTGGATTTTCTGGGTCTAATTCAATCAGTTTATCAATTTGATCTGTTGCTTCATCAAATTTTTCTTGCTCAAGAAGAATACTATAAATTTGTTGTTCAGCTTCTTTAGTGAAATCAGGAGAAGAAACCAAGTCATTTAAAATAGGCAAAGCTTTTTCATATTGTTTTCCAAGAACGTAATCCTTTGCAGTGTCATACATTAATTTGTTGTATGCGTAAGTAATATCAGTATCATCAGGAAATTTTTCGTGAAGATTTAAAACAGCTTTATTATAGTTTTCAATATCTAACGTAGCTTTATATAACTGCATTTGTTTGATGAGATACTTTTTATTATCAGGATTTCTGGCTAATACTTTTTTCAGGAAATATTCTGCATCAATGTAATAACCTTTACCCATTGCAGTATTAATAACAATGTCCATTGCTTCACCACCACCACCTTCTTCGGCTATTTTTTTGTAAACTGTATAGCTATCATTGTATTGACTAAAAGCTGCAGTTTCTTGCATTACATAAGGAAGCGTTTTCGAGAATATTGTTGGGAATTTTGATCTTTCTTTTTCTAAACTTTTGATGTATGTAATTGCTTCTCCATGTCTTCCTAATTCTACAAGTAATCCAATTTTTTTCTCCACCAAACTTAAATCATCAGGAAGTTCAAGTAATGCTCTGTTTGTAAATTGAAGCGCATTTTCTTTACTACCTTTCATCATTTCATTATTGATGATTCCCTGATAAGCTTCTCTATTTGTAGGATTATTGTCGATAATGGTTTTATAAATTTGATTTGCTTCGTCGTATTTTTTATTTTGAATGGCTTTATTTCCATCTCCAATCATTACATCATTGTATGCTTTACCAATTTCGGTATCCTTTGGATAAATTTGATACAATCTTTTCAAGGCTCTTTCTGCTTCTTGAAAATTACCCATTTGTTTGTAAATATTGATTTTTTTTAACCACCAACCTCTACTATATGGTGTAATTTCCAATAATTCATTTACAAAACAAATGGCATCAGAATATCTTTTGGTAGTTTCTTCGAGATTTACTAAGTATCTTAAAACATCTTGATCTTTTCTTCTTCTGTCATAAACCTGTTTCAAAACATGTCTTGCTGTGTCATATTTACCAAGTTGAAGATTGGATCGTCCTAATAATATCTTTAAATCCAAATCATTTGGGGAAATTTGTAAACCTCTCCAGCTCATTTTTGCAGCTTTTGCAAAATTATTTTCTTCAATATTTTTTTTTGCTTCTTCAAAATATAAATCCGAAGAATCATATATCTGTGAATATATATTTAGTTGCGAAAAAATCATCACAACAAAAATGCATATTAACTTGTTTATTTTCATGGTATTTTAGGGTAATTTATGTTTTTATTTGTTGAACTTCACCAGATAATTTCTTTTCTTTCATTCGCTCTAAAATAGAAGGTTTTTTCTGATTACTTTCACCTCCAGAGTTGTTTGAATCATCTTTAGGAGCATTATCATCTTTTTTCTCAGTTTCAAACCCTTGTCTTGTCATTGTACCCCAAGCTAATTCTCGTGATGTGATAAAACTATAATACCCCTTTAATGAGAAAAACATAATCATAGGATGGTATAAAATAGGTTCAATAAATGCTGTTAAAAATAACGACAATACTTCTCTGGTGGTATTATAATACTTAAACGTCATTTGATCCCAAATGATTACAACACATGAAATCATGATGGCAAAAGTATAAGAGTACAATAATATTAAAGGTGCAAAACTCCAGTTAATGTATCCATACAAAAATAAAAATATGGTGAAAAGAATTCCAAAAGCTTCAATTATAGGAGCTAAAAACTCGAAAATGAAGATGTATGGAAATGTAATTAATCCTAATCTTTTATAATTGGGATTAAATAGAATTTTTCTATGATCAGTAAACATTTGGAATAAACCAGATGCCCATCGTGTTCTTTGCCTACCTAAAATTTGGATATTTGGAGGTCCTTCAGTCCAACAACAGGAAAGAGGAATATATCCAATTTTATAATCAAGCCTGTTATTCATCATGTGTGCAGCCATCCGCGTCATCATGTCCATATCTTCAGCATGTGAGTCTGCTCCATAACCACCTGCTTTGATGGCAATTTCTTTATCAAACATTCCTAAACCTCCAGAAACGTTAGGAACAGAATTAATTAATTCCCAACCCATTTTTCCTAAAAGGTAAGATCTGATATACTCCAATTCTTGAAAACGTGGAATCAATGCTTTTGGAGGTCTTACTCTTGTGATGATTCCCTCTTCAATTTCACAGTTATTGGACATTCGTAATGTAGCACCAACTGCAATAACTCGTACTTTCGAGTTTAAAATTGGCTTAATCATCTTAGTCAATGTATTTCTTGCCAAAATACAATCTACATCCGTGTTTAAATAATATGGAAAAACAGAAGCATTTAGTCCAGCATTGAAAGCATCTGCTTTTGTTCCACCATTTGCTTTGTCAATAACAGTTAAAATTTCGTATTTAGGGTTTTGAGATTTAAAAGTTCTTTTGTAAGGTTTTGTTTTGATTTTTTCCACATAAGCAAATGGAGCTTCAATCAAATCAAATTCCTGAATAAGTAATTCTAAAGTTTTATCTTTACTACCATCATTTACAATAATTACCTCAAAAATAGGGTAATTCAATGTTAATAGTGATTTTACATTTACGATAATTGTTTTTTCTTCGTTATATGCTGGTGCAATTACGGAAATACCTGGAGCTAAGTTAGAGCTCAGTAATTCTTCATCATCAATATCTGTATTATAACTTTTGTAATTGTTTATAGCAATAAAAGAAAAGATAGCCAAAACCATGTAACTCAAAATCAATGAGGTAGCATAGAAAAAGATAAAGTACTCGTAAATTCTTACAAAAAACTCCATTTATTTATACTTAATTAAGGGTGTTTCGATGTGTTTTAAAATTGTAAGGTCAAATCCTTTTAAAGAATTTTTTAAATTCTGAAAAGCGATTTTACCTTCATAACTATAGTTTAAAATTGATTCTGCAATAATTTTTTTTGTATCAATATTGTTAGTTTCGCCAAAAATTTCTTGTAAAAATTTCAATGATTTTCCGGTGTTAAATTTTTTAATTGTTCTTACAATTGCAACTTGACAAACTTCTGGTTCTGTATAATATCTATCAATTAATGTTTGTTCTGTGTCTTTAATTCCTAATTCTCCAAGTGTTAAAATTGCTTCAGCTCTTACTTTTGCGTTATCATCCTCTAGTTTTTCAAGTAAAATTTCGTCAATACCTTTTTGTTTAAAATATCCTACCATTTTTATCAAAAAGATTACCAAAGAGTTATTTTTTGAGTAGTTTATCCATTTTCCTAAACCCTCTAAATTCCCTCTTTGACTTTGTAATTTTAAATATTGCATCAATTCAATCTCATCCCATTTTGTTAAATCTCCAACATATTCATCTAAAAATCGATATGGATCATTTGAACTCAATGCAAGATACGAATTTCTTGCTTCTTTTCTGATTTGTGAATTTCTACTATAAGCATGGACAAGAACCTTTGCGTCAAATTTATTCAAATTTAATATAAAAGCTTCTTGAAATGCATCCATTTTTTCACTATTGGATCTAGAGTCAAATTTTGCCTCTAAATGCTCAATAATTTTTAGAGAATTTATAACATGAGAATACTCATCAGATTTTCTGTTTTCGTTTTTAAATCCAACCAAAACGTCAACAGCATAGTCTAAAGATTCTCTATTTACATCGCCTACAATATTTTTAAATCGTTCAAAAAGTTCTATTTCATCATATTTTTCATTTTCAAAAAGCACTTCCTCAAATAATTTTTTGATTTCAGGTACTTTTTCCTTTAAATAACGCTGAACTTTATTGTGCTTTTTTCTGATAGTGTAAATAGTTATTACTAGAGCAATTGATGCTACGATAAAAAACATCGTTAAAACGATGGTAATTTGAATGATAAGAGGGAACGTTTTTATCTTGTAAACAAAAGAAAGTAACCACTCAACGAAACTCATTTATATTATTTTGAATTAAAATTTTAAAAACTACTTAAATGAGGGAAATTTATGCTTAAATATTTGGCAAATGTAATAAAATTTGTAACAAAACTCACGTTTTTCGGTGAATTGCTCAAAACTATAGATGAATAACTTCTCCATAGGCATCAGCTACAGCTTCCATTACAGCCTCACTCATTGTTGGGTGAGGATGAATAGCTTTCAAAACCTCATGTCCTGTGGTTTCTAACTTTCTACCCAATACTGCTTCTGCAATCATATCAGTTACACCTGCACCAATCATATGACATCCTAACCACTCGCCATATTTTGCATCAAAAATTACCTTTACAAAACCGTCAGGAGTTCCTGCAGCTTTTGCTTTTCCTGAGGCTGAGAAAGGGAATTTACCAATTCTTAATTCATATCCAGCTTCTCTAGCTTTGGCTTCTGTCATTCCAACTGAAGCAATTTCAGGACTTGCATAGGTACAACCAGGTATGTTTCCATAATCAACTGGTTCTGTGTGCAAGCCAGCTAATTTTTCAACACAAGTAATTCCTTCAGCAGAAGCAACGTGTGCTAAAGCAGGTCCAGGAACTACATCTCCAATGGCATAATATCCTGGAATATTGGTTTGATACCAATCATTTACCAAAATTTTATCTCTGTCAACAATGATTCCAACATCTTCTAAACCGATATTTTCAATATTCGTTTTGATACCAACTGCCGATAATAAAATATCTGCCTCTAAAACTTCTTCTCCTTTTTTAGTTTTTACATATGCTTTTACACCATCACCTGAAGTATCAATAGATTCTACTGAAGAATTGGTCATGATTTTTACACCTGATTTTTTTAACGAACGTTCAAATTGTTTTGATATATCTTCATCTTCTACAGGAACAACATTTGGCATAAATTCTACAATGGTAACATCTGTTCCCATCGTATTGTAAAAATGAGCAAACTCAACTCCAATAGCTCCCGAACCAACAACAATCATCGATTTTGGTTGCTCTGGAAGTGTCATTGCTTGTCTGTAGCCAATTACTTTTTTACCATCTTGAGGTAAATTTGGCAATTCACGAGAGCGAGCTCCTGTTGCAATTATGATATTTTCTGCTGAATATTCAGTTACTGTTCCGTCAGCAGCTGTCACATCAACTTTTTTATTTGGTTTGATTTTTCCATGGCCATCAATGATGTCAATTTTGTTTTTCTTCATCAAAAATTGAACTCCTTTGCTCATTCCATCAGCCACATTTCTACTTCTTTTGATGACTGCATTAAAATCTTTATCGATAGCTTCTGCTTTTAATCCATATTCATCAACATGTTTTAAATAGTCATATACTTGAGCAGATTTTAACAATGCTTTTGTAGGTATACAGCCCCAATTCAAACAAATTCCTCCCAAACTTTCTTTTTCAACAATGGCAGTTTTAAAACCTAATTGTGATGCTCTAATTGCTGTTACATATCCTCCAGGACCACTTCCGATAATAATAATGTCGTAATTCATAATAGTATATTTTTGTAATGTTGGGTTTGTTTTACGGTTGCAAATTTAGTCAATAAAATCTTTTTACATTCTCTCAGGAACGTTAATTCCTAAAAGTGAAAAAGACTGTTTGATGATATCTGCTACTTTTTTTGAAATTTG
>JANQTK010000339.1:12616-17083 GCA_030731695.1 Polaribacter sp. | reverse complement strand
GTATATTGAATAAATGGCCCTGTATTTCCTTGAAAATCTACAGATGATTTTGGGTCAAATAAAATTCGTTTTTTAGGGTCTACTTTCAATATAAAATATTTTAATGCGCCCAAACCAATGGTTTTGTACAATTCATTTTTTTCCGCTTCAGAATAACCATCCAATTTTCCTAATTCTTCTGAAATAGTTTTAGCAGTTTCAGTCATTTCAACCATCAAATCATCAGCATCAACTACAGTTCCTTCTCTTGATTTCATTTTTCCAGAAGGTAAATCAACCATTCCATAACTCAAATGAAATAGGTTTTTTGCCCAATCAAAACCTAATTTTTTCAAAATTAAAAACAATACTTGGAAATGGTAATCTTGCTCATTTCCAACAGTATAGACCATTCCTCCAACATCTTTCAAATCATTCACACGTTGAATAGCAGTTCCAATATCTTGGGTCATATAAACAGCAGTTCCATCTGAGCGCAACACGATTTTTTCGTCTAAACCATCATCCGTCAAATCACACCAAACAGAACCATCTTCTTTTTTGTAAAAAAAACCTTTTTCAATTCCTGCTGCAACAACGTCTTTTCCTAACAAATAAGTGTCACTTTCATAATACAATGCATCAAAATCGACACCTAAATTTTGATAAGTTACCGCAAAACCATCATAAACCCACGCATTCATTTTTTTCCAAAGTGCTACAGTTTCTTCATCTCCATTTTCCCATTTTCTAAGCATTTCTTGGGCTTCTAACAAAATAGGAGCTGTTTTTTTAGCTTCTTCTTCGGATATTCCTTTTTCAACGATTAGAGAAATTTGCTTTTTATATTCTTGATCAAATTTTACATAATAATTCCCAACCAATTTATCGCCTTTCAATCCTGTTGATGCAGGAGTTTCTCCATTTCCAAATAGTTTCCAAGCCAACATAGATTTACAAATATGAATACCTCTGTCGTTAATAATTTGGGTTTTATACACTTTTTTTCCTGAAGCTTTGATAATTTCAGCAACTGCAAATCCTAATAAATTGTTGCGAACATGACCTAAATGCAAAGGTTTGTTAGTGTTTGGTGAAGAATATTCCACCATCATTGCTTTGTCATTTTCTGTAGGAGATTCAAATCCGAAAGTTGAATTTTGATTCATCAAATTGAAAAGTCCTAAGAAATATCCATCTTCAATAACTAAATTTAAAAAGCCTTTAACTACATTAAAATTGATGACTTCAGCAACATTTTCTTGCAAGTAGTTTCCTAGTTTTTCTCCGATTTCAGTTGGATTTCCTTTGATATATCTCAATAATGGAAAAATAACTACGGTTACATCTCCTTCAAATTCTTTACGAGTTGCTTGAAATTCTACTGACGGAATTTCAGTTTGATAGATTTTTAAAAAGCCTTCTTTTACGTGAGATTCAATTCTATTTTGAATGGTCATTTCTTTTAAAAAAATTAAGCCACGAAATTACGATTTTTAGATAAATTTTAGGTTAAAATAGTGTAATTTTCGACCATGGAAGAATATTTAAGACAATTGCCAAAATTAGCTGCGCAAACGAAAAAAGAAAATCAGCAATATTTTGCACTTTTAAAAAAGAGAACTCCAAAAAATTTGGATTATATTATGCAAGAATTGCATGACAAAGAATTTGAAAAAACAGATTGTTTAACCTGTGGCAATTGTTGCAAAACCACTAGTCCGATTTTTACAGAAAAAGATATTGAACGAATTTCTAAACACTTTAAAATGAAAGTTTTGGATTTTACAAATCAATATTTACGTAGAGATGAAGATGATTTTATGGTACTGAAAACGGCCCCATGTTCTTTTTTAGATTTGCAGAATAATGAATGTACTATTTATGATGTTCGTCCAAAAGCTTGTTCAGAATATCCTCACACAAATCGTAGAAAGTTTATACAAATTACTGATTTAACGATTGCAAATACATCAATTTGTCCTGCAACTTTTAAAATTGTGGAGGCTTTGAAAAAAAGAGTTCCTTTTGATATGAGCAAGAAATAACCTTGAATTTTAAATTTTGAATCTTGAATTATCTGTAAATCAAATATTTTTTTCTAATTTCTTTAAAATCTCTCAAATCATCTTTCCAGCTTTTTCTGATTTCTCTTTCAGTAAATCCTTGTTCTATTTGTTCTTGTAGTTTTTTTGTGCCTGCAAGTTTGGTGAAGAATATCGTAAAATAAGGGTTTTCATACGTATTTTGTTGATAGGTATCTAGCAGCCATTCTAAATTGATTTGTTCTAAATCTTCAATTTCTCTCAGATCTTTTCCATAACAAATCAATCCCTCGTGTTTTGGATATTTAGATCCGTTATTTGGTTTTGGAATGAATTGAAATTCTCTATCATTCAAAAAAGGTGAGCCATAAATTTGAAATTGCATTTCAGTGCCACGTCCAACAGAAACACTGGTTCCTTCAAAAAAACACAAGCTAGGGTAGAGGTTGATGCTTTTATCATTGGGTAAATTTGGAGATGGTTTTACAGGCAAAGTATAGCGTTTTTTGTGATTGTAATTAGCAATCGGAATTACAGTTACATCACATTGAACTTCATTTAGCAACCATTTTTCACCAACAATCATTTGTCCATATTCACCAATGGTCATTCCATAAACCACAGGAACTTTGTGCAAACCCACAAAACTTGTATGCTCTAATTCTAAAACAGGACCATCAATATAATGAGCATTTGGATTGGGTCTGTCTAAAATAATTACAGGAATATTTAACTCACCACAAGCTTCTAATACATAATGTAATGTTGAAATATAGGTAAAAAATCGAACGCCAACATCTTGTAAATCAAATACCATGACATCAATTCCTTCTAATTGAGCCGCAGTTGGTTTTTTGTTTTCCGCATATAATGACACTATTTTCAAACCTGTTTTTGTGTCTTTTCCATCAACAATCAGTTCGCCTGCATCTGCACTTCCGCGAAAACCGTGTTCAGGTGAAAAAAGTTTTTTTACTTGAACATTTTGAGAAATCAATGTATCTGCCAAATGTGTAAAGTTCGTTGAATTGTTTTCTTTGGTAATAATTGAGGTGTGATTGCCAACAATTCCTACTTTTTTCCCTACTAAAAGTGGTACATACACCTCAAATCTTTCAGCTCCTACTTCAATCAAATTATTTTTTGATTGACTATAAATAGTCATTCCAAAAATCAGGAAAAGAACTAAAAATAAATATGTACTTTTGAAAAGCTTTAAAAATGGCATCATTTTGAATTTCGAATTATTTATTGCAAAACGCATTGTTGTTGGTAAAAAGTATAAAAGTAGTATATCAACACCAATTATAAAAATTGCAATTACAGCAATTGCTTTAGGAATGACAATTATGTTGATTGCAGTTGCAACAGCAGCCGGTTTGCAATCTAAAATTCGTGATAAAATGGCGGGTTTTAAAGGTCATGTTCAAATCGTAAATTTTGATGCAAACAATTCGGATGTTTCCATAACTCCAATTCAAAAAACACAAGATTTTTATCCAACTTTTAAAAATATTGATGGCATCAAAAAAGTACAGATTTTTGCAAACAAAGCTGGAATTTTAAGAACAGAAACCGATTTTGAAGGGATTATTTTTAAAGGGGTTTCATCAAATTATGATTGGACTTTTTTTCAAGAATATTTGGTGAAAGGAAGAATTCCGAGTTTCAATGAATCAAGAAATAGAGAAATTCTGATTTCAGAAACTTTGGTTAATAGATTGAATATCAATTTAAATGACACCATTTTAGCGACTTTCATAAAATCTGAAACGAGTAAATTGCCATCCAATAGAAAATATATTGTTACCGGAATTTACAATACTGGTTTTGCACAATTTGATAAAAATATGATGATTGGCGATATCAAAGAAGTTCAAAATTTAAACAATTGGACTGAAAATGAAGTGGGCGGATTTGAGGTTATTTTAGATAATTTTGATGAAATTTCTCAAAAAGGCGATCAAATTTACAATGAAATTGATTCCACTTTAAATAGCAAAACTATCGTAGAAATGTATCCAAGTATTTTCGAATGGATACAACTTTTCGACAACAATGTTTGGTTTATTATTGCCATCATGATTTTAATTGCAGGCATTAATATGATTACAGCTTTGCTGGTTTTGATTTTAGAAAGAGTTCAAATGATTGGCATTTTAAAAGCATTGGGAAGCAACAATCAAAGCATCCAAAAAATATTTTTATACAACGCATCAACCTTGATTTTAAAAGGACTTTTTTGGGGTAATTTCATTGGATTGTCAATCATTGGAATTCAACATTTTTTCAAGATAATTACCTTGGATCCAGAAACCTATTATGTAGCAACCATGCCAGTTTACATCTCTTTTTCTGCATTCATTTTATTAAATATTGGCACATTAATTTGTTGTTTTTTAATGCTGATTATTCCCTCATTTATTGTGTCAAAAATTCATCC
>JANQTK010000339.1:0-12516 GCA_030731695.1 Polaribacter sp. | reverse complement strand
TTTGTTGTTTTTTAATGCTGATTATTCCCTCATTTATTGTGTCAAAAATTCATCCATCAAAGTCGATTAAGTTTGCATAATTTTTGGGCGTTCCCTAAAGGTCGCGCTTTCCATTCTATCTTTTTTTGAGAAAAAAACTCAAAAAAAGGATGCCATTTCAATCGCTAACGCACATATTTACCAACTTTTTGTTTCTCTAAATCAACTTTCTTCTTTAAAATATGTAATGTTTTTGAGTGAAAAATAGTTTGATAAAACTGTTAAAAATTCTCTTATTAAATCTCTAACTTGTAGAACGCCCAAAAACAAATTACCTTTGTAATTCAAACTTCAATTCATGAAATACGCAAAAAACATTTTGGAAACCATTGGAAATACACCTTTGGTAAGGCTAAATTCAGTAACAAAAGAGATTGATGCAATGGTTTTAGCCAAAGTAGAAACCTTTAATCCAGGGAATTCAGTAAAAGACAGAATGGCGTTAAAAATGATTGAAGATGCAGAAGCAGATGGACGTTTACAACCAGGAGGAACTATTATCGAAGGAACTTCAGGAAATACAGGAATGGGGTTGGCCTTGGCAGCAATTGTAAAAGGTTACAAATGTATTTTTGTTATTTCGGACAAGCAATCTAGAGAAAAAATGGATATTTTACGAGCTGTAGGTGCGGAAGTAATTGTATGTCCAACAAACGTTGAACCTACAGATCCAAGATCGTATTATTCAGTTTCTAAACGCTTAGGAACCGAAATTCCGAATTCTTGGTACGTGAATCAATATGACAATCCAAGCAATTCGCAAGCACATTATGAACAAACAGGACCTGAAATTTGGGAGCAAACGGATGGAAAAATTACCCATTTTGTGGTGGGTGTTGGAACAGGAGGAACCATTTCAGGAACTGCAAAATATTTAAAAGAGAAAAATCCAGCTATCAAAATTTGGGGAATTGACACTTACGGTTCTGTTTTTAAAAAATACCACGAAACAGGTATTTTTGATGAAAATGAAATTTATCCTTATATCACTGAAGGAATTGGAGAAGATATTTTACCAAAAAATGTCGATTTTTCGTTGATTGATGGATTTACAAAAGTTACTGATAAAGATGCAGCAGTGTACACTCGGAAAATTGCCAAAGAAGAAGGAATTTTTGTTGGGAATTCTGCGGGCTCAGCCATTAAAGGATTGTTGCAACTTAAAGAACATTTTAAAAAGGATGATGTAGTTGTTGTGTTATTTCACGATCATGGAAGCAGGTATGTTGGAAAAATGTTCAATGATGATTGGATGCGCGAAAGAGGTTTTTTAGAAGAGGAAATTAAAACAGCTGCAGATTTAGTGAACAATCACAAAGACAGAAAATTGGTAACTGCACAAACAGAAGAACTGGTTTCTCATGCCATAGAGCGTATGAAAAGGTTTGAAATATCTCAAATACCCATCAAAGATATTGACGGATTTGTAGGTTCAATAGATGAATCGTTATTATTGCATCATTTTATTGCTGACAAAAACATTTCTGAAAAGCCTATCAAAGAAATTATGGGAAAACCCTATCCAATTGTACTGAAATCAACAAAATTAGAAGTTATTTCCAAACTGATTACTAGAGAAAATCAAGCAGTTTTAGTTGATTTGGAAGACGGGAATTATCACATTGTTACAAAATATGATATTATTAGTGCAATTTAATTAGTTTTTTTTATTTAAACGAAGTGAAGTTACCATTCAACGTCAAAACTAAAGCTTTCATCGAAAATTAACTAGAAAAGTTTCTAATCTTCGTTCCTTTGTGATGTAATTAATAACTAAAATTTTATAAGTTGGGGGACTTATAAAACCAATAGCAGCTAATCGTTTAAAAAGTAATTTTTAAACGATTTTTTGTTTTCTTCATTTTACTATAGTTACCCTAAAACCAGTTTAGTCAAATTCTATTTTCTTATCGATAACGACTTTTTTTACTAAATTGTTAAGTAATTTTATAAAGATTAACTAAATGATATAGAACAACTTTTACAACAGGGCATTGAAAATAAAAAAGACTGCTTGATTAAGCAGTCTTTTAAATTAACTAATTCAAATAATTTACACAATGAAAACTTTTTTAAAAGCTTCCTTGAATAACTATCAAGGATTGTGCCAAAAATAATTTGAACTCTATATTTTTGAAATTTTAACAATTACTTAGCATGTTTGTGTGCTTTGTATGAAGAACGAACTAAAGCGCCACTTTCTACATACATAAAACCCATTTCCAATCCAATAGTTTCGTATTTTTTAAATTGCTCAGGAGTGATAAATTCTTTCACAGGCAAGTGTTTTTTGGTTGGTTGTAAATATTGACCAATTGTTAAAACATCCAATCCAACAGCTTGCAAATCTCTCATAGTTTCAATCACTTCTTCTTCGGTTTCTCCCAAACCAAGCATTAAGCCTGTTTTGGTACGCATGCCATTTTCTTTCAAATATTTTAAAACACCTAAACTACGATCATATTTTGCTTGAATTCGAACTTCTCTTGTTAGTCTTCTTACAGTTTCCATATTATGAGAAACTACCTCAGGATGCACTTCAATAATCCGATCTATTTGTGAAGTATTTCCTTGAAAATCAGGAATTAAAGTTTCGAGAGTTGTATTTGGATTTGCTCTTCTAATAGCATCAATAGTTTCCGCCCAAATAATTGAACCTCCATCTTTTAAATCATCTCTATCTACTGAAGTTATTACGGCATGTTTAATTCCCATGATTTTTATAGAACGCGCCACTTTTTCTGGTTCATCCCATTCAACCGTTTCTGGTCTTCCAGTTTTAACACCACAAAACCCGCAAGAACGTGTACAAATATTTCCCAAAATCATAAAAGTAGCAGTTCCTTCTCCCCAACATTCTCCCATATTTGGGCAACTTCCACTTGTACAAATCGTGTTCAGTTTGTATTTATCAACAAGACCTCTAAGTTCAGTATATTTTTTGCCAACAGGAAGTTTTACACGCAACCAATTTGGTTTTTTTTGTCTTTCAGGAAGTACTACATTTTCTGTCATCATTTTATTCTTTTGAAAGTGCAAATTTACAAAGAAATCATTTAAATACTTGTTAAAAACCAAACACTAAAACCAATCAAAAAAACAATACCTATCAAACTTAGAATTTTCGTAAAAATACTTGGCTGAAATTCTTTGGGAGTGTGTTTTCCAAAAATTAAAATAGAGTTTAAAATTGCATAAAAAGGTGCTGTTAAGAAGGATAAAATAGTGGCAACTTTTACCAAAACACCCATATTTCCAATAAAAAACTTTAAAATAACAAATGTTCCAACTAGCAAAAATAAAATCCAAAACCAATAATTGAAAATCGTTTTTTTGTCAAAAAGCAAATTTGTTGAAATTGTCATGGCTCTTGGTGAAGCATCTAATGTTGTGATTGTAGTGCTAAACATGGTTGTAAAAGCTGCAATTGCAATAAAAACATAAGAGAAACCTCCTAAGTTTTTGGTGTATAAATTGATCAATTGTGAAGCAAAAACAGTGCCTTTATCTGAAAAAGTTTCACCTGATTTATACATGACTAATGCACCCAAAAGCACAAAACAAACTCCTAAAAATAAGGTGCCAATATAGCCTACATTAAAGTCAAAAAGTGCTTCTTTGGATGTTGTTCTAGATAAAGTCGATTTATTTTTTTCTACTGACCAAATGGAATGCCAAATAGAAACATCTAAAGGTGCAGGCATCCAACCCAAAAAAGCAATTAAAAAAGTGATTTCTACAGATCCTGAAGGAATAATTTGCGCAACACTGAACGTTTGATTTGATTTAGATAAAGCAACCGAAACTGCTGCTATTGTGCTGATTGTTAAAATAATAATTATATATTTCATCAAGTTATCTAACACTTTATATTTTCCAATTACAAGTATTAAAATGCTAATGAGTAGTAAAATAGTTGACCAAATCACCAAATTATTGGTAATTCCAAAAAGTTCGGCAGCCAAACCAGCAGTTACAATTGTTACTGCAGCTTGAATTGTAAACATGGTAGCAAAATTCAATAAATAGTAAATCGCTAAAACAGGTTTCCCTAATTTTCGATAACCATCTAACAAAGTTTCGCCAGTTGCAGCTGCATATCTTGGGCCAAATTGAAAAAAAGGATATTTAAAAATATGCACTAAAAAAAGTGCCCAAATTAATCCAAAACCAAAATCAGCACCTGCTCTTGTAGATTGTACCAAATGCGAAACACCTACTGCAGCTCCTGCAAATAACAATCCAGGTCCAAAAGATTGCAATAGTTTTCTTTTCATTTATGACTTTTTAATAATCTCGGCTAATAATTTTTTGGCTCTTAATAATTTGATTTTCACATTATTAATAGGTTCTTGCAATTGATCAGAAATTTCTTTATAACTCAATTCTTGAAAATAACGCAACTGAATTACCTCTTGATATTTGGGTTTCAACTGTTTGATGTCTCGTAATAATTTTGCCAGATTTTGCTCCCCAATAATTGTGTCTTCAGGAGTTGGATTTTCATCAGCAATTAAATGAACTCGTTCATCTTGTTCTTTGGTTATTTTTACTGATAATGAACTATTTTGTTTTCGTAAATTATCAATATGAATATTTTTAGAAATAGTAATTAACCAAGTTTTAAAAACAAAATTTTCATCAAAAGTATCAATTTTTTCAAAAGCTTTTGAAAATGTTTGAATGGTAATATCTTCAGCTTCATTCTCGTTTTTGGTGCGTTTCAATTGGTAATTGTACACAGCAATCCAAAAAGTATCTAACAAAAAACGAAAAGCAGCTTGGTGGCCACTTTTTGCTCTTGCAATTTGATTTTCAAGATTTTTAGGATCTATTTCCAATGAGTTGGTTTTGACGTCAAATTAGCAATAAAGATACTAATTTGAATCAATAAAAAACTAATGTCTAAAAAAGGCAGAAAGAATATCAGATTTTTTTCTTCCAATCTTTTTGATGCAATTCCAATGACAATAAACTGAACTAAAAAATAAATTCCAAAAAGTATAAGAATAGTTTGAAATGGATAAAAGAATAATAAAAGGATTCCTAACGTATAAAAAAAGAACTTCGAAAAGCTGAATAATCCTATTAAAAAACGATGTTTTGGTTGATACCTTTTTTTTAAAAAAACTTTTTTCCGTTGATTGAAAAACCAATTAGAAAATGAGTATGAAATAATACTTTCTGTAAAACTATTTTTTTGAATGCAAAATGTAGTATTTGATTCATTTGCAGCATCTTGTATGAATAAATCATCTTCGCCTAATTCTTGTTTCATATGATTTATATATCCTTTTGCACGATAAAAATCAGCTTTTTTATAAGCTAAATTTTTGCCATCTGCCATAAAAGGGATGCCTAACTTCGCAAAATTTAAGTATTGAAGTGCAACAATAAAGTGATAAAATCGGATTAAAAAATTAGGGATTTTTTTCTCATTTTTAAAAGTTGAATATCCTAAAATTATTGATTTTTCACCCGAAAATTCTTGACTCATTTCTGATATCCAAAATTCTGAAATAGGTTTGCAATTAGGTTCTATAAAAAGTAAATGCTCATATTTTGCAGCTTTAATTCCGAGTGTTAAAGCATATTTTTTACTTCCCCAAAAAGCTTCGTTATTTTCTACGCTTACAAGTTTGATATTAGCATGATTTGATGCAAATGAATTGATTACATCTTCAGTATTGTCTGATGAATTGTTATCAATCAAAACCAATTCAAAAGTTGGATATTGTTGTGATAAAATTGAGGGAAGAAAATTTGTGAGATTTTCGGCATTATTTTTTACGAAAATAATTACTGAAACAGGAAATGTAGCTTGTTTTTTTGTTCCTTTTTTTGAGAAAAATACGGATGTAAAAATGAAATAATAAACGATTTGAATTGCGGTAAACGCAACAAAAATGTAGAAAACTACAGTTAAAATCATTTGTAAAAGATTGGATTATTTGTGTTGAGGTTCGCTACAATTTTCAAACTCATCTGGCATTTTTCCACAAAAACCACAAGCAACACCTTCTTTGTTCAACATCGGATTTTGACTTGCGCAAGTTCCTGCAAATTTACCATCTT
Organism: Polaribacter sp.; assembly: GCA_030731695.1. Classification (GTDB taxonomy): domain Bacteria; phylum Bacteroidota; class Bacteroidia; order Flavobacteriales; family Flavobacteriaceae; genus Polaribacter. The sequence goes on along the minus strand of JANQTK010000339.1, from coordinate 6,402 downwards.
TTTTTGCCCAAATTTTAATGGCAATTCCTGCAACACCTAAACCTAATAAACCTAAAGTAAGTAATAATAGTTTCATGAGAAATAATTATAGAGCAAAGATACAGTTTCTAGCGGTTCTTAAAAAAAATTGACAGGTATTTTTTATATTGTAAATTTTATCATATTTTAGCGTTATTAACTAAGTATCAATTAATTAAAACTTTTACATTATGAAAAAATATTTTGCTGAATTATTCGGGACTTTTTGGTTAGTCTTCGGAGGATGTGGTAGCGCAATTTTCGCAGCTGGATATCCTGAACTAGGAATTGGTTTTGTTGGGGTTTCTCTGGCATTTGGATTAACTGTTTTAACGATGGCGTTTGCAGTTGGGCATATTTCTGGGGGACATTTTAATCCTGCTGTTTCTTTTGGTTTATGGGCAGGAGGTAAGTTTTCTGCTAAAGAACTTGTTCCTTACATTCTTTCGCAATTAGTTGGTGCAATTTTAGCAGCAGCTGCATTGTATGTGCTTATTTCTGGTAAATCAGGTTTTGAAACTATAGGCGGTTTTGCAGCAAATGGTTATGGAGAATTATCTCCTGATAAATACTCTATGAAATCTGCTTTTATAGCCGAGTTTTTATTAACTATGTTCTTTTTATTAATCATTTTAGGTAGCACAAATGAAAGAGCTCCAAAAGGATTTGCGCCCATTGCTATAGGTTTGGGTTTAACACTAATTCATTTAATTAGTATTCCAATTACAAATACATCCGTAAATCCTGCGCGTTCTATGAGTCAAGCAATATTTGCTGGAGGAGAATATTTAACACAATCATGGTTATTTTGGGTAGCGCCAATCGCTGGTGCAATTATAGCTGGTTTAATACACAAAGCTTTTTTTGATAAAGAATAAATTAAACATAATTTAATAGTCAAAAACCAGGTATTTTAATATAATAAAAATCTTTCAAAAAAAGTCTCATTTTTTTGATGGGACTTTTTTTATGTAACTACATTTACTTCAATTTCTAAAGAAATACCAAATGTATTTAAAATAGTTTCTTGAATTTTTTGTGCTAATTCAACTATTTCTTCTCCAGAAGCATTTCCATAATTCACTAAAACCAATGCCTGTTTTTCATGAACACCACAATTTCCAAAACGTTTTCCTTTAAAACCAGCTTGTTCAATGAGCCATCCAGCAGGAATTTTTAGTTCAGTTTCTGATATTTTATAACTCGGAATTGTTGGAAATTCTACAATTAATTTTTCAAAAAGAGCAACAGAAATCACAGGATTTTTAAAAAAACTACCACTATTTCCCAATTTTTTTGGATCTGGTAATTTTGATTTTCTGATAGCAATTACAGCATCAGAAATCTCTTTTAAAGTTGGATTTTTGATGTTTTTTGATGCTAGTTCAGTTTCAATTGCACCATAGGAAGTATGAAAAGTATGGTTCTTTTTTGATAATTTAAATGAAACTGAAATGATGATAAACTGGTCTTTTACCTCATTTTTAAAAATAGAATTTCTATAATCAAAGTTACATTCTTGATTTGAAAAAGTATGTAATTCACTAGTTTCAATTTCTAAAGCTATTACTTTTGTAATGGTGTCTTTTACTTCAACTCCATAAGCGCCAATGTTTTGAATTGGACAAGTGCCTATATTGCCAGGAATTAAAGATAAGTTTTCTAATCCTCCATAATTATTTTCTACGCTCCAAAGTACAAATTCGTGCCAATTTTCTCCAGCATTTGCAGTAACTTCAATAAAATTGTCATCTTCATTTTCAATCGAAATTCCTTTGATGTTGATATGAGTTACCAATTTTTCAATATCTTTTGTAAGCAACATATTGCTTCCTCCAGAGATTAAAAACAAGTCTTTTTCTTCAGATAAAAGTTGTTGTAAATCATCAACAGAATTGATCGTAATAAAACGTTTTGCATTTACATCAATACCAAACGTATTGTAATTTTTGAGCGATATGTTTTCTAAAATAGTCAATTAATCTTTATAAATTTTTAAAGCTTCTTCTAAAATAACAATTGATTTTCTCAAACTTTCCTCGTTTAAAACATAGGCAAGTCGTATCTGATTGATACCAACATTTGGCGTTGAATAAAATCCTGCAGCTGGAGCAACCATAATTGTTTCGCCATTCACATCAAAAGCTTCTAACAACCATTGAGCAAAAACTTCAGCATTTTTAACTGGCAATTCAACAATACAGTAAAAAGCACCTTTTGGTTTTGTAACTTTTACACCGTTAATTTTTTGTAGTCCTTCAATTAAAATAGTTCTTCTTTTTGCGTATTCTGCAATCACATCATCAAAATATGATTGAGGAGTATCTAACGCAGCCTCACAAGCAATTTGCGCTAAAGTTGGTGGACTCAATCTTGTTTGCGCATATTTTAAAGCCGTTTTTATAACCTCTTTATTTTTTGAAACCAAACAACCAATTCGTGCACCACACATACTGTATCTTTTTGACACTGAGTCAATAACAATTGCGTTATTTGATAAATTGGGTTCTTGTAAAATAGAATAATGTTCATTTCCATCATACACAAATTCTCTGTAAACTTCATCAGCAATCAAAAATAAGTCGTGTTTGATAACAATTTTAGCAAGTTTTTGTATTTCTTCTTTACTATATAAATATCCTGTTGGATTTCCAGGATTGCAAATTAAAATTGCTTTTGTTTTTGAAGTAATTAGTTTTTCAAACTCTTCAATTGGAGGTAATGAAAAATTATCTTCAATTTTTGAAATTACAGGAACAATTTTTGCGCCAGAAGCTGCCGAAAATCCATTAAAATTCGCATAAAATGGTTCAGGAATAATAACTTCATCATCTGTATCCATCACACTTCCAAAAGCAAAAAGCAATGCTTCAGAACCACCTGTTGTTACAATAATTTCATTATGATGAACATTAATATCATGTTTACTGTAATATTTTGCGATTTTAGTTCTGTATTGATCAGAGCCATTTGAACTAGAATACGCAAGAATATCAATAGAATGATTTCTTATTGCATTTAATGCGATTTCCGGAGTTTTAATATCTGGTTGACCAATATTTAGATGGAACACTTTTTTGCCTTGTTCGTAAGCTTTTTCAGCATAAGGAGCCAATTTCCTGATAGGAGATTCTGGCATTTCATGTCCTTTTTTTGAGATAGAAGGCATAATTGTATTTTTGGTTTTTGAATGTGCAAATTTGCAAAATATATGTTTACAAAGAACTTTTTAATGCAATTTCTTTAAAGGTTAATTATTTGCAAAAAAATAGTTTCACAAATACTTTATTTGTATTTTCATTCTCCATTTATAAAACACTTATTTTTTGAAAATTAAGAATTGTTTTCTTTTGATTTTTTTATGTCTATTGTCTTTAAATTTTAGAGCACAAGAAGGATTCCGTTTTTTAAATCAAACTAAAAATAAAGTTCGAGTTGATTTCAAATTGATCAATAATTTAATTGTTATTCCTTTAAAAATCAACAATAAAGAACTTTCTTTTGTTTTAGATACAGGTTCTAATAAAACCATTTTATTCAATATTTCCGATAATGATAGTATCGGATTGAAAAACGTTGAAAAGATAACTTTGCAAGGACTTGGAAAAGGAAATGCTATTGAGGCGATTTTGTCTCAAAAAAACACCATTTCTTTGCAAAATATTCAAAGTGAAAATGAAACAATTTATGTCATATTACGAGATTATTTTGATTTATCTGGCAAAATGGGAGTGACAATTCATGGAATTATTGGTCACAATTTGTTGAAAGATTTCGCAATTAAAATCAATTATGTAACTAAAAAAATTGATTTCTATCAATCAAAAAACTTTGAATTCAAAAAATGTAAAAAATGTGCTATTTTGCCAATAAAAGTCATAAGGGGAAAACCTTTTATAGAAGCAAAAGTCCAATTAGATACTATTAAAAGAATTTTTACTGACGTCAATTTGTTGATTGATTCTGGCGGAAGTGATGCATTATGGTTGTTTGAAAATTCTAAGGACAACATCAAAACTCCGTTCAATTTTTTTAATGATATTTTGGGTGAAGGATTAAGCGGAACTATATATGGAAACAGGAGTAGAATTCCTGCTTTGCAATTAAAATTTTTCGAAATTCCAAAACCAACAGTTTCTTTTTTAGATTCTGTGACGACAATCAATGCTAAAATTTTTAAAGAGAGAAATGGAAGTCTTGGCTCAGAAATTTTGAAAAGATTTACTGTTTGGATTGATTATCCAAAGAAACTAATGATGTTGAAAAAGAACAGTAATTTCTCAAGAGATTTCAACTATAATATGAGTGGTTTAGAGGTAGTATACAATGGCAAACAATTAGTTAAAGAAGCGGAAACAAAAACCTTTACAGATAGTTATAATCAAAAAACTGAATCCAATAATACAGTTAGTTTTGTTACTAACTTTTCCTATAAATTTAAACCTTCTTTTATCATTAAAAGTGTTGTTTTAAACTCTCCAGCTTATCATGCAGGATTGAAAAAAGATGATGTTATTTTAAGTATAAATGCAATTCAAGCTTATGAACTTTCTTTGGAAAAAATCATTGAAAAATTCCAAGAAAAGGATGAAAAAAAAATCAAATTAACGGTTAGAAGAAAGGATGAAAAACTAAAATTCGAATTCTTTTTAAAACAAAAAATATAACTAAACTAATTTAGTTAGAAAGCATACTTTTTTCTTTCTCTAAACTAGCAGCTTCTTCTACTATTCCTTTAATTCTGATAATTTTTCTTGCTTCAGTTGCATTGGATAAAATTGTAATCTGTTTTGAAAAACCACCCATTCTTTTGGTGTCATAAGAAACTTTAATTTCTCCTTTTTCACCTGGCATAATTGGTTTTTCAGGTTTTTTTGGCACTGTACAACCACAAGAAGATTGAATATTTGTTATAATCAATGGTTGTGTCCCAATATTTGTGAAGACAAAAACACGTTCTCCATTTGAATTTAGAGCTATTTTTCCATAATCAATTAATTCTTTTTCGAATTTAAATTCTTGTGAATGAATTGAAAAAGAGATAAAAAGAATTGCTGCGAAAGAAAGTAGTGTTTTCATATATCTAAAAAGTTTGATGTAAAATTATAGAATAATATTTGTTTTAAAAAATCAATCGCTAATTTTTTTCTACAAAATAGATAATTGTATTTTTGTCGACTATATTTCAAAAATTATTCCAAAGTATGACAATTCCATCAAAATATGATGCAAGCCAAGTAGAGGATAAGTGGTATGCGTATTGGATGCAACATAATTATTTTCATTCAACTCCAGATGAAAGAGAGCCTTACACCATTGTAATTCCTCCACCAAACGTAACAGGAGTTTTGCATATGGGGCATATGTTAAACAATACCATTCAAGATGTATTGATAAGACGTGCACGTTTGTTGGGAAAAAATGCTTGTTGGGTTCCAGGTACTGATCATGCATCCATTGCAACTGAGGCAAAAGTAGTCGCAAAGTTGAAAGAGCAAGGAATCAATAAAAACGATTTAACTCGCGATGAATTTTTAGCACACGCTTGGGAATGGAAAAATGAATATGGAGGTATTATTTTAGAGCAATTAAAAAAGCTAGGTGCTTCTTGTGATTGGGATAGAACTGCGTTTACAATGGATCCTGAAATGTCAGAATCTGTTATCAAAGTTTTTGTTGATTTATACAATAAAGGATTGATTTACAGAGGATACAGAATGGTAAATTGGGATCCTGAAGCAAAAACTACCTTGTCTGATGAAGAGGTAATTTATGAAGAAAAACAAGGTAATTTATACTATTTACAATATCAAATTGAAGACTCAGAAGATACATTAACTATTGCAACTACAAGACCAGAAACCATTTTTGGAGACACTGCCATTTGCATCAATCCAAATGATGAACGCTTTATACATTTAAAAGGAAAAAAAGCGATTGTTCCTTTATGTGGAAGAGTTATTCCAATTATTGAAGATGAGTATGTTGATGTAGAGTTTGGAACTGGTTGTTTAAAGGTTACGCCTGCTCATGATGAAAATGATAAAAAATTAGGTGAAAAACACCAACTTGAAGTAATTGATATTTTTAATGAGGATGCGTCTTTAAATTCTTTCGGATTGCATTATCAAGGAAAAGATCGATTTGTTGTTCGAAAAGAAATTACCATAGAATTGGAAGAAAAAGGATTTTTAGTAAAAACAGAAATCCATACAAACAAAGTTGGAACCTCTGAAAGAACCAAAGCCGTTATCGAACCAAGATTGTCAGATCAATGGTTTTTAAAAATGGAAGATTTGGTTAAACCAGCCATTGAAGCAGTTTTAGGTGAAAATTCTGAAATAAATTTAGTACCTAAAAAGTTTGACAATACCTATCGTCATT
>JANQTK010000338.1 GCA_030731695.1 Polaribacter sp. | reverse complement strand
TACGTTGAAAAAATATATCAAATGAAAAATTTGTAGTGTCTAAATCATTTATACACTTTAACAAATAAAAACATTTCAAATAATATTAGCGAATGAAACTCACCCAAACTCACATAGAAGAACTCTACAAATTTACGCGTCAGCATTTTGTATATCACTATGATGTGCAAACAGAATTGGTAGATCATTTGGCGAATGATATTGAAGCAATTTGGGTGGAGAATCCGAATTTGTCTTTTGAACAAGCAAGAGATAAATCTTTTAAAAAATTCGGAATTTTTGGTTTTATGGATGTCATTGAAGCCAAGCAAAAACAAATGAACAAACGCTATTGGAACATTCAAGTGCGTTTTGCAAAAGAGTGGTTTACCATGCCAAAAATGTTGACAACGATACTTATATTTTTAGGGATTTATTTAGTATTACAGATTCAATATTCTGAGTTTATAATTTTAGGAGGTTTGTTATTAGCTGTTCTTTTTGAAATGATTTATTTATACAAAGACAGAAAAGCACAAAAACAAAAAACGGAAAAAAAAGAAAAAATCTTTTTATTAGAAGCCATGATTGGGCAAACAAAAGGGGGATTTGTTAGCCTTGCTTTTGTCAATATTTTTAACACTATTAACTTAACAAGAGTTAGTTTTAGTTCTTTAGAAAGCCATTGGCTTCTTTTAATCGCGTTTTGTACAACTGTTTTGATTATTCTATTTTATGTTACTTCTTACGTTATTCCTAGTAAATCGCAGGAATTGTTGCAAGAAACCTATCCAGAATATAAAATGGTAAATAATTTGTAACAAAACCCTACTTTTAACTACTTATCATCAAACAACTAAACAACAAAAAATGATTGCACACTTTTTAAAGTTAGAATGGAAACAATATTTCCGTTCTTCTTATTGGCAAAAAAGTATTTTTCTAAATATTTTGTTAGGCTTTTTTGCACTCTATTTTATGGCGTCCTTTTTAATTATTGGTATTGGAGGCTATTATATTTTAAAAGATCAATTTCCTGAACAAGACCCGTTGGTTTTAGTGAATGGTTTTTTAATGTATGTCATTGTTGGTGATTTGATTTTTAGGTACATCATGCAAAAATTGCCAGTAATGAATATCAAACCTTTATTGATATTGCCTGTCAATAAAAAGAAGATTGTTCATTTTATTTTGACGAAATCTTCTTTGTCAATTTTCAACCTATTTGGATTGTTTTTTTACATTCCGTTTGCGGTTGTATTAATTGTAAATGGCTATGATACAGCAGGTGCACTTGCGTGGTTGTTTAGTATGATTTTAGTGATACAATCAGCCAATTTTTTCAACTTTTTAGTCAACAAAAACAACAAAGTTTTTGCGGGTTTACTAGCGATTTTAATTATTGGCTACAGCATCGAAAAATTTGAAGTTTTTAATTTGGCAGGCTTTATTGGTGAGGGTTTTGATGCAGTGTATGCAAATCCAATATATGCTTTGTTATTCCTTGTTTTGTTGATCGTTTTATACAATTTTAACTACAAACAATTGCGAAATGAAGTGTATTTAGATGCCCTTATTTCTCAAGAAGTGAAAGAAGCAAAATCATTTGATTTGGCATTTACAGATCGATTTGGAGATATTGCGCCTTTTATCAAAAATGATTTACGTTTAATTGTAAGAAACAAACGTACAAAATCATCACTTTGGATGCTGTTAATGGGATTATTATATGGATTGATTTTTTACACACAACCAATTTATGCGGATAAAGAATGGGTTTTTGTTTTGGTTGGTATTTTTTCAACAGGTGTTTTTTTGATGAATTTTGGGCAATTTATTCCTGCTTGGGACAGCAGTTATTATAAAATGCTGATGAGCCAAAACATCAAATACGAACGCTATTTAAAATCAAAATTTATGATTATGACCATAAGTGTGGTGCTTCTTTTTCTGCTAGGAATTCCTTATGTATATTTTGGATGGAAAGTTTTAGCAGTTCATTTTGCAGCCATGATTTACAATATTGGCGTAAATACTCATGTGATTATGTTTGGAGGTTCATTCAACAGAAAAAAAATAAATTTAGATGAAAAAGCTGCTTTCAATTATCAAGGAACAGGAGCTGTTCAATGGTTGATTGGCATTCCATTAATGCTTTTTCCAATGGCACTTTTTGGATTGATTAGTTGGCTTGTTAATTTTGAAACCGCAGTTATTACCTTACTCGTTTTAGGATTTGCTGGCATTGCTTTTCATAAAAATTTAATGAAATTTATTACACACAAATACCAAGAATCAAAATATAAAATGATTCATGCTTTTAATCAAGAAAACTAAAAAACTATGATACAAACAACACAACTATCAAAAAAATACGGACCAGTAGAAGTATTACATATTGATGCTTTAGAAATCCCAACAGGACAAAGTTTCGGTTTGGTGGGCAATAATGGTGCAGGAAAAACTACTTTTTTTAATATCCTTTTAGATTTGGTAAGACCTACAACTGGGTCAATTATCAACCATGATTTTCAAGTTAATACTACTGAAGAGTGGAAAACATTTACAGGCTCTTTTATTGATGAATCTTTTTTAATTGGCTATTTAACTCCTGAAGAATATTTTGAATTTATTGGGGATTTAAGAGGTTTAAACAAGGCCGATGTTAAAACTTTTTTGACTTTTTTTGAAGAGTTTTTCAATGGAGAAATTGTTGGAAGAAAAAAATATTTGAGAGATTTAAGCAAAGGAAATCAGAAAAAAGTGGGCATTGTTGCATCAATGATGGGAAATCCTAAAGTGATTATTTTAGATGAACCTTTTGCAAATTTAGATCCAACAACTCAAATCCGACTAAAAAAAATCATCAAAGAATTAACGGAAAATAGAGAAATTACGGTGTTAATTTCATCTCACGATTTAACACATGTAACCGAAGTTTGCGAAAGAATTGTGGTTTTAGAAAAAGGAAATATTGTAAAAGACATTGAAACTTCTGCAGAAACTTTACAAGAGTTAGAAAGCTATTTTGCTGTTTAAGTAGAGATTTCTCATTTTATTACTATTTTTACGCTCTTATTGATACTATTTTCTTAAGAAAACAGTTATCAATAAGAGTTTTTGATTTAAAAAATATAGCATTATCTGTTTGAAAAACGTAAAAAGATTACTTGTTTTTAGTTTCTTTTTGGTACTTGCAATTGCTTGCGGAACCAAGAAAAATACCTTTGTTAGCAGAAATTATCAAGCCTTAACAACAAAATACAATGTGTTGTTCAATGGTCATGAAGCGCTAAAATCAGGCATTGAAGAAATCAATACAAACTACAAAGACGATTGGTTTCAAATTTTACCCATAGAACCTATTGAATTTGAAGAAAAACGGGCAGATATTTCCGATTTTGGTTTAGGAGCGGGTTTTGATACTAAAGACGATGATGCCAAAAAAACACTCACCACTTTTGATAAAGCCGAAGAAAAAGCGGTAAAAGCCATTCAAGTTCATAAAATGAATATTGATGGTTTGGAACGAAATAGACAAATTGATGATGCTTATTTATTGTTGGGAAAATCTCGCTATTACCAACAACGATTTATTCCTGCCATAGAAGCATTCAATTATGTGATTGCCAATTATCCCAAAGCCAATTTAATTGCTGACACTAAAATTTGGCGCGCAAAATCCGATATTCGACTTGATAATGAAGAATTTGCAATTGAAACGTTGAAATTATTACTAATTGTAAGAGATACTTTAGAGACAAATTTACCTGATGAAACCAAGGAAAATGGCTATACAACACTTGCAATGGCATACATTAAAAGTGATAGTATTCAAAAAGCAAAAGAAAGTTTGTTACTAGCAACAAGAACGTTAAAAAACAAAGATCAGGGTGCTAGAAACCTCTTTATTTTAGGTCAATTATTTGCTGAAGAAAATAAAAAAGATTCAGCTGCAATGCAGTTTAAAAAGCTCATCAATTTTAGCAATGCTCCTGAAAGATATAAAATTCATGCAGAAATAGAATTGGCAAAAAACGCCATCAACGATTCTATGGCTGCAATTTCATTTGAAAGAATTCAAAAACTAATCAAAAATAGAGATAACAGACCTTATTTGGACGCTTTGTATTATCAAAAAGGTGTTTTGAACGAGCAAAAAGACAGTGCTCAATTGGCAATTGTGGATTATAATAAATCCTTGAGAGCTCCAAATGGCAGTGAAAAACAACGCACGTTTACCTTTGAAAAATTAGGAAATTTACATTTTAAAAATTCAGCGTATCAATATGCAAGTGCTTATTTTGATAGTGTTTTACAAATTTCGAAAGACTCTTTAGATTTACGAATTAGACGTATCAAAAGAAAACAAAAAAGTCTGACCTCTTTGATTCAATTCGAAAATTTGGTCAAAGAAAATGACAGTATTTTGCAATTGACAGCTTTGTCAAAAGAGGACCAAAAAGCTTTCTTTGAAAAGTATATTGAAAAAATTAAAAAAGAAGATGAAGCAACTGCCCAATTGCGTTTGAATCAATTGGCTTTTGGCAATAACAATACTTCCTTAGCGTCTGCAAATCAAGGAAAATGGTATTTTTACAATACACAATCTAGCAGTTTTGGTGCAACAGAATTCAGAAAAATTTGGGGAAACAGAAGATTAGAGGACGATTGGAGATGGGCTGAAAAAGCCAAAAATGCCATCCAAGAAAAAGAAATTACGGAAGTAAGTCAGAAAAACGAACGCTATGATTTGGATGCTTATGTCAGTAAAATTCCCACCGAAAAAGAGGTTATTGACAGCTTGTATTTTGATAGAAACCAAGCTTTGTATGAATTGGGATTGATTTATAAAGAGCAATTTAACAATCCAAAATTAGCAAAAGAAAGATTAGAAAGAGTGGCCTCTTTACAACCAGCTGAAGATTTGATTTTACCCATTAATTGGCATTTATACCAATTAGAAACCACATTGCAGAACCCAGAAAAAGCAGCAGTGCACAAAAATTTCATCATTTCTAAATTTCCTGATACAAAATTCGCGCAATTGTTGTTGAATCCTGATGCCAATATTCAAGATGAAGTTACTGAAAATGAAGTTGAAACAAAATACAAAGAAGCGTATTATTTGTACAAAGAATCAAAATACGAAGAAGTAACTAAAGCTATTGATATCATTTTGCCTACAATTTCAAATGCGGATTTATTACCAAAATTCGAGTTGTTAAAAGCATATGCAATTGGGAAATCTAAAGATACAGAAACATACAAAAAAGCATTGGAATTTGTTTCTGTAAATTACGGAACAACAGAAGAAGGAAAAAAAGCACAAGCTATTCTAACTCAATTAGAAAAGAAATCTAAAGAATAGAAATATACGAAAAAAACAGACTTCAAAAAGTATGGAAAGAAACGTTATCGCAAAAAACACAACAATTATTGGTGATATAAAAGCAATTGGAGATTTTAGAATTGACGGAGTTTTAGAGGGTTCTTTAAAAACAAAAGGAAGAGTAATTATTGCTGCTGAAGCCGTTGTAAAAGGAGATGTTGAAGCGTCTAATGCAGACATAGAAGGGGAATTTTCAGGAAATTTAAAAGTAGAAAAAATTTTAACTGTAAAAACAATTGCAAAGATTTCGGGCGATGTTGTTGTAGGAAAATTATCTATTGAACCAGGAGCTACTTTTAATGCATCTTGCATTATGACAGGCACTGCAAAAGAGCAAAAAAAGGAGAATGAAAAAACAAAATTATTCAAAAAAACCTTTAAATAAAGCACTACAACTTTCTGGAGCTGGACTTCAAATGGGATTGACCATTTACTTGGGGTTTTTGTTAGGAAAATGGTTAGATGCTAAATTTCAATTTACTTTTTTAACAGAAACAATTACACTTTTAGCCATTTTTTTAGCAATGTATTCGCTCATCAAACAAGCCAATAAAATCAATGACTAAGCAACTTTTTTTTCAATTTTTAATTTTTTTAGCATTGTTTTTCCTTGGATATCATTTGCATGAATACATCCTAAAAAAGTTTGCAATTGAAACTGCTTTTTCACTCAAAAAAGTATACTTATTTCACTTGGGTTTTTCTTTACTAATTTGTATCAATTTTACTATTTTTTCAACTGTTGATAAAATTTTTCAACAACTTGGTTTTATCTACTTGGTTTCTATTTTTTTAAAAATAGTTGTATTTAGTATCATCTTCTATAACCCTATATTTAGTAAGGAAAATTTAGATTTTGCATCAAGAATTTCGTTGTTTATTCCGATGATTCTTTTTTTATTAACAGAGGCTTTTTTTGTAGCTAAAATATTGATTAAAAAAGGATAGTCAATAAAACTAAAAAAAAGGTTTGTTTTTTTGATTTATTACTTACCTTTGCGCCGAATTTAGAAAGCGTATTTTTACAATGAAGATTGCACAAAAATCAATCAAATTTATCTTAATAGTTGCACTAGCTCTTTTTACGTCAGTAAATTATGCAGTTATTTCAGACCAAAACCACGGAAACCAAAATGATGGTGGACGTGTAAATACCAAAGAAGAAGTAGAGGCATATATCTTGCATCATATCAAAGATTCTCACGATTTCTCTTTATTTTCTTACACTTCTGATGAAGGAGAAAGAAAACACATTGGGTTTCCTTTGCCAGTTATTATATGGACAAGTGAAGGTCTAGTAACATTCATGTCTTCTGAATTTCATCACAATGATGATGGTCATGTAATTGTTGAAAAAAACGGATTGAAATTTGCTAAAATTCATTCTAAAATTTACGAATTAAACAAAGAAGCTTCAGAAGTAACTTTTGATGAAACACATCATGCAACCAACGCTCACAAAGTATTAGATTTTTCAATTACCAAAAGTGTTGTTGGTGTTTTATTTATAGGTTTCTTATTGTTATTTTGGTTTTCACGTTTGGCAAAACAATACAAAACTCAAAAAATTCCAACAGGTTTTGCAAGAGTTTTAGAGCCGTTAGTTTTGTATGTTCGTGATGAAATTGCCAAACCAAATATCGGCGAAAAACATTATAGAAGGTTTACAGGCTATTTACTTACTGTATTCTTTTTTATCTGGACTTTAAACTTATCAGGTTTAACTCCCTTAGGTTTTAACGTTACAGGACAATTAGCGGTAACTGGTTGTTTAGCAATTTTTACGCTAGTAATTTACTCAGTAAGTGGTACAAAAGGATATTGGATGCACATGATTTGGATGCCAGGAGTTCCTGTCCTAATTCGTCCAGTTTTGGCAATCATAGAATTGGCAGGTGCATTGTTAATCAAACCATTTTCATTATTAGTGCGTTTGTTCGCAAACATTTCAGCTGGTCACATTGTGGTAATGAGCTTAATTGCAATTATGTTCACTTTAAAAGAATCTTTAGGGGTTGTTGGTGCAACAGGATTGTCTTTGGTATTATCATTTTTTATAACATTAATTGAGGTTTTAGTAGCGTTTTTACAAGCCTATATCTTTACAATGCTTTCAGCATTATTTATTGGTATGGCTGTAGAAGATCATGCTGAGCATCATTAATACAAATTTGTTTAATTTAATATAAATACATTTATTATGTACAATTTAATTGGAGCAGGATTAATCGTAATCGGGGCTGGTATTGGTTTAGGTCAAATTGGTGGTAAAGCAATGGAAGGTATTGCTCGTCAACCAGAAGCAACTGGAAAAATCCAAACAGCAATGATTATTATCGCTGCATTATTAGAAGGTTTAGCGTTTGGTGCATTATTCTTAGGAAAATAATCAAACACAAAACAAAAAATAGCGTTCTGTAACGGTTGGTTACAGAACCTATTTTTAAAATTAAACACAAAAAATAAAAAAATAAAAAGTTTATAAAATGGAAACTTTATTAAACGATTTTTCTCCAGGATTGTTTGCGGTAACAACTATTTTGTTACTAGCTTTAATTGCATTAATGGTAAAATTTGCATGGAAACCAATCTTGAATTCTTTAGAAGAAAGAGAATCTGGAATTGCAAATGCATTAGCTGCAGCAGAAAATGCTCGTAAAGAAATGCAAAACTTACAAGCAGATAACGAAAAATTGATCAAAGAAGCAAGAGCAGAAAGAGAGTCAATGATGAAAGAAGCTAGAGCAATTAGAGATAAAATGATTGCGGATGCAAAAGAAGATGCAAAAGAAGTAACTGCAGGTTTAATTGAAAAAGCGCAAGCTTCTATTGAACATGAAAAACAATCTGCTTTAGCAGAAATTAAAAAGAATGTTGCTGAATTGTCAATAGGAATTGCAGAATCTATACTTAAAAAAGAATTGTCTTCTAAAAAAGATCAACTTGAATTGGTTGAAGGTTTGTTAAAAGACGTTACTTTAAATTAATTCGAGCATGAGAGATTCAAGAGCAGCATTACGTTACGCAAAAGCAATTTTAGATTTAGCTAAAGATTCAAAAATTGAATCTAAAGTTAATGAAGATATGATGTTGGTTTCTTCAACTATTTCTGAAAATCACGATTTAGCTGTCATGTTGAGAAGCCCAATTATCAAAGCAAAAGCGAAACAAAATGTTTTGAATACATTGTTTGAAAACAAAGTAAATGAACTTACTTTAGGCGTTTTTCATTTATTACTTGAAAACAAACGTTTAGATATTTTATATCCAGTAGCAAAACAATATACCATTATTTACGACTATTTAAAAAGTATTGAAATTGCAAAAGTAATAACTGCAGTTCCAATTACTAAAGAGATAGAAGACCAAGTGTTGGCTAAGATTTTGAAACTTACAGGTCATGATGCTACTATTGAAAACATTGTAAATCCAGCTATTTTAGGAGGATTTATACTGCGTGTTGGAGATATACAATATGATGCAAGTATTTCAAATCATTTAAATAAATTAAAAAAGGAATTTGACAATAGTCATTTCATTCCAAAAATATAAGTAAAGTTAAAAGTTAAATATTAAAAGTATAAGGTAATTTTACTTCAAACTTTTAATCTCTAATATCTAATATTAAAATAGATGGCAAGTATTAAACCAGCTGAAGTATCAGCAATTTTAAAAGAACAACTAACAAACTTTAAAGTGCAAGCTTCTTTAAACGAAGTTGGGTCAGTTTTACAAGTAGGAGATGGTATTGCGCGTGTTTACGGGCTTTCAAATGTTCAATATGGAGAACTTGTTGAGTTCGAAAACGGATTGGAAGGAATCGTTTTAAACCTTGAAGAAGATAATGCAGGGGTGGTTTTATTAGGAGCTTCAACATCAATCAAAGAAGGTTCTATCGTAAAACGTACTGAAAGAATCGCTTCTTTAAAAGTTGGTGAAGGTATTGTTGGAAGAGTTGTTGACACTTTAGGAAATCCAATTGATGGTAAAGGTCCAATTTCAGGAAAAACCTACGAAATGCCTTTAGAAAGAAGAGCTCCTGGAGTTATCTTTAGAGAGCCAGTAACAGAACCTTTACAAACAGGTATCAAGTCTATTGACGCAATGATTCCAGTAGGAAGAGGTCAGCGTGAGTTGATTATTGGTGACCGTCAAACAGGAAAATCTACAGTAGCAATTGATACAATTTTAAATCAAAAAGAATTTTTTGATGCAGGACAACCTGTATATTGTATTTATGTTGCCATTGGTCAAAAAGCATCAACAGTTGCAGCAATTGCAAACATGTTAGAAGAAAAAGGTGCTTTAGCTTATACTACAATTGTAGCTGCAAATGCATCAGATCCTGCAGCAATGCAAGTATATGCACCATTTGCTGGAGCAGCAATTGGAGAATATTTTAGAGATTCTGGAAGACCAGCGTTGATCATTTATGATGATTTATCAAAACAAGCAGTTGCTTACCGTGAAATTTCATTGTTATTAAGAAGACCACCAGGACGTGAGGCATATCCAGGTGATGTATTTTACTTACATTCAAGATTATTAGAACGTGCTGCAAAAATTATAAATGACGATAAAATTGCAAGTGAAATGAATGATTTACCAGATTCTTTAAAAGAAATCGTAAAAGGTGGAGGTTCATTAACTGCATTGCCAATCATTGAAACACAAGCAGGTGACGTATCAGCATACATTCCAACAAACGTAATTTCTATTACTGACGGACAGATATTTTTAGATGGAGATTTATTCAACTCAGGAGTTCGTCCTGCAATTAACGTAGGTATTTCTGTATCGCGTGTTGGAGGAAATGCTCAGATTAAATCTATGAAAAAAGTATCAGGAACATTAAAATTAGATCAAGCACAATACCGTGAATTAGAAGCGTTTGCAAAATTTGGTTCTGATTTAGATGCTGCAACAATGAGTGTGATTTCTAAAGGACAACGTAATGTGGAAATTTTAAAACAAGCACAAAACGATCCATATGCAGTAGAAGATCAAATTGCAATTATCTATGCAGGTTCTAAAAACTTGTTGA
>JANQTK010000337.1 GCA_030731695.1 Polaribacter sp. | reverse complement strand
AATTATCTCTAGGAAATGCCACCAAAATGTATTCGTTAAATGATCTTTTAGCAATTTCGGATGTGGTTACGTTGCATGTTGATGACAATGCCGCAAATAGAAATTTCTTCGGAGAAAATGAATTTGCAAAAATGAAAGATGGTGCTCATTTTATCAATTTAGCGCGTGGATTTGTGGTGGATATTGAAGCATTGGTTGCTGCTTTAAAAAGCGGAAAATTAGCGGGTGCTGCAGTAGATGTGTATCCTAAAGAACCAGCAAAAAACGGCGATTTTTATACAGAATTACAAGGTTTACCAAACGTGATTTTAACCCCACATGTTGGAGGAAGTACAGAGGAAGCTCAGAAAGATATTGCCGATTTTGTTCCAAATAAAATCATGGGCTATATCAATTCAGGAAATACTGTAGATGCTGTAAATTTCCCAAATATTCGTTTGCCAAGACAAGTAAATGCGCATCGTTTTTTACACATCCATAAAAATGTACCTGGAGTAATGGCAAAAATCAATAAGATTTTGGCAAAATACGATTTGAATATCAGTGGTCAATATTTATCTACAGATCCAAAAGTGGGGTATGTAATTACTGATTTAGACAA
Source organism: Polaribacter sp. (assembly GCA_030731695.1). GTDB lineage: Bacteria > Bacteroidota > Bacteroidia > Flavobacteriales > Flavobacteriaceae > Polaribacter. The sequence goes on along the minus strand of JANQTK010000337.1, from coordinate 1,610 downwards.
AGAATACAACATTGAGGTAATTGAAAAATTACGAAATGTAGAGGGAACTATTAAGTTTAGAGTATTGTATTAGAGACTTAAATTCATAAAAAAACCTTCAAAAATTTTTTGAAGGTTTTTTTTATGTCTAAAAATTAAGCGGTTACAGCTACTTTTTTAATTTTTCGATATAAAAAAGAATTAAAAATATTTCTTCTTCCAAAATTATTCATCGATTTTGCATTGACGAATTTTCCAAAAAGTATTTTGCTTACGCCAAAATATTCGTAGGTATTTCCATCAGAAAAAGTAACTTCTAACAACATGCTCTTATGACGCCAATCAACTACTTGACATTCCGCAGTTGTGATTTTATATTCGTCTAAATTTGCTTCTTTTGTTTCAGGAGCAATGCTCACTAAAAAATGGTATCCATCAATAATTCTTGTACTAATTTCCTCAGCTTCTTCTTTTGCTGCTTCATCCAAAAATTTATCTGGATGATATTCTTTTACCAAATTTCTGTAAGATGTTTTCAACTCTTTCAAATCAATTTGACCTTCAATGTTGAATAATTTTTTGTATTCTTTAATTCGCTTCATGTATTTTTATTGAAATAGCGCGCAAAAGTATGGATAATAAATGGATAGCAATCTGTTTTGATGTTAATTAAAGATGAAATTTTACTCTTTTAAGCCAATTGTAGTCTTTAAATCAACAATTTGAAAATCTTTTTCACCCAAATAACGTCTGCTTCCCAAATATCTATTTTTATTTAGTTCATCAAAATGAGGCTGAGTTGAATCTATAGAACTAATATGCACATTTCCAGAGGCATGAATAAATTCTTGTTTTTCATTTCCTAGCCAAATGCCAACATGTGTTACTTTTTGTTTGGAATTTTCGGTTGCTTTTTTGCCAAAAAAGAGCAAATCACCTTTTTGTAAATCAGAGAAAGTAACATTTTCATCTACTATTTTTCCAGCATTTATTTGTTGTGAAGCGTCTCTTGGAATGATAAATCCGTTCATCAAATACACCATTTTTGTAAAACCACTACAATCCATTCCTTTCGCAGAAGTTCCTCCCCACAAATAAGGGAAACCAACCATTGTTTTTGCAATTAGTTCAATATTTTCTTTGGAAGGTTGTAAATTTTGTAGCCAAGAATCATACACAACAGCTTCATTTTTTTTGATGAATCCCATTCTATTATCAGGATATTTTACTTGATAATAGAAATTGTCTTCTGTAATGTATTGCAACATGCCACCTAGAGAAATATCAGAAATAATGGCATTTTCATCATTTATAGAGGTGTATACAAATCCGAAATTTTTGGTGTAAACTATTTTTTTTGAAGCGTCCCAACTAGCAATTTCCTTTTCATTCATCAACTGAATTCCGCCTTTATCAACCCAAGAAATATAATTATCAGGTGTTTGAATTCTATAAAAATCACCTTCTTTATCCAATACTTTTAAAGACATTCCCAGTAAACCTTGTGTACCCAATTCAGCTGAGTGTTTTGCTGCTGAACGTATATTAATGACTGAATTTTTAGCAACTGCAAATCTATATTCTCCAACTGCTGTATCAGGTAATATTCTAATTTTATTAATGAAATCTAT
>JANQTK010000336.1 GCA_030731695.1 Polaribacter sp. | reverse complement strand
GTAGTTTAGAATTAAACACAGGAATTCATATTCCAGTTTCATCAGAAAGAACAACCGCAATTTTAGAGCAAATTCAAATTATTAAACGATAACTAAATTTCGTTCATTACAAAACCAATCAATTTCAAATCTTCCCAAAACTTTTGATACGATTTCGTCACAACCTCAGCATTCAAAATTTTAATAGGAACTTTTAATGCCAAAGGCGCAAAAGCCATGGCCATTCTGTGGTCGTTATAGGTTTTGATAGCCTCCCCTAACCCCTCCAAAGGAGGGGAACTAACTCCTATTGAAAGAGAATTTTCAGTAATAGTAATATTTGCTCCGAATTTACTCAACTCATTTTGCAAAGCTTCTAAACGATCTGTTTCTTTGATTTTTAACGTATGTAATCCTGATAAATTACAGGCAATTCCTTCAGCAAAACAAGTAACAGCAATGGTTTGTGCGATATCTGGCGCATTTTTCAAATCAATTTCTAATGTTTCTTTTTTGGTTTTTCTTTCTTTTTTTAAGACTACTGAATTTTCTTCAAAAATAGTTTCTACACCAAAATGTTGATAAATTTTCGCCAAACACGAATCGCCTTGCAAACTGTCTTTTTTGTAAGCAGATAAGGTAATTTCACTTCCAATTTCTGAAAGTGCTACAATTGAATAAAAATAACTCGCTGAAGACCAATCAGATTCAACAACTACAGTTTGCTTTTCAATAGATTTTTTTGGAAAAACGTTGATGACATTTCCTTCGAATTTGGTTTCAATTCCTAATTGATTTAGCAAACTTAACGTCATTTCAATATAAGGAATGGAAGTAATTTCGCCCAACAATTCAATAGTCAAACCTTTATCTAATTTTGATGCAACCAACAACAACGAAGAAATGTATTGACTGCTTACATTTCCATGAATTTGTACTTTTTCTTTGGTAATTTTTGTGCCAGAGATTTTCAATGGAGGATATCCAATTTTATCTTGGTATTCGATTTTTGCTCCCAAATCTTGCAAAGCATCCACCAAAATTTTAATGGGTCTGTTTTGCATTCTTTCTGATCCTGTTAAAATCACTTTTTTACCTTCAGTAGTTGCAAAATACGAAGTTAAAAAACGCATGGCTGTCCCTGCATGACCAATATCAACCAATTCATTTTCAGTTGATAAGGCATGTTGCATATGCACAGAATCATCAGAATCTGATAAATTTTCAATCGAAATTTCAGGAAATAATTTTTGTAAAATCAACAATCTGTTCGATTCACTTTTTGAACCAGAAATGGTAATTTTCTGTGAGATTTTTTTGTGTTTTAAAACGTATAAAAGTAGGTCCATAATTTCGATGGTATCAAACAGATTTAATTTTCATATTTTTACGATTATAATTTCAAATGTATCAAAATGAAAAAAATCGCATTGTTTGTTATCAGTTTATTTTTTGTAACAACCGCCAAAGTTAACGCACAAAAAAGTGTTGACAAAGTTTCTGACGCATATTTTAGTGCTGTTGAATGGAGAAATATTGGGCCTTTTAGAGGTGGAAGAAGTGCCGCTGTAACAGGAGTTCCCAATAAAGCCAACCTATTTTACATGGGTGCAACAGGTGGTGGCGTTTGGAAAACTACAGATGCAGGCAATACTTGGGAGAATATTTCTGATGGATTTTTTGGAGGTTCAGTGGGTGCAGTTGCCGTTTCTGAATCTGATAATAATGTGATATATGTTGGGTTGGGCGAAAAAACCGTTCGTGGAAATGTTTCTTCTGGTGACGGAATTTGGAAATCTGAAAACGCTGGAAAAACTTGGAAACATATTGGATTAAAAAATTCACGTCACATTCCTAGAATGCGCATTCATCCAAAAAATTCAGATATTGTTTTTGCAGCAGTTTTAGGTGATTTATACAAACCAACGCAAGATAGAGGCGTTTATAAATCAATTGATGGTGGAGAATCTTGGAAAAAAGTGTTGTTCGCTGAGGAAAATTCGGGCGCTATTGATTTAATTATTGATCCAAACAATCCAAGAATTTTATATGCCACAACTTGGGATGTAAGAAGAACTCCTTACAGTTTATCATCAGGAGGAAAAGGTTCTGCAATGTATAAAAGTACGGATGGTGGTGAATCTTGGGAAAATATTTCAAGTAACAAAGGATTACCAAAAGGCATTTGGGGAATTAGTGGTGTTACTGTTTCACCAGTAAATTCAGATATTGTTTGGGCATTAATCGAAAACGAAAAAGGCGGAATTTACAAATCTACAGATGCTGGAAAAACATGGAGTTTGATAAATTCTGAACGAAAATTACGCCAAAGAGCTTGGTATTACACTCGTTTGTATGCAGATACTCAAGATGAAAACATTTTATACGTCTTAAATGTGAACTATCACAAATCTACTGATGGTGGTAAAACCTACAAAACATACAATGCACCTCATGGAGATCATCATGATTTATGGATAGCGCCCGAAGACAATCAACGCATGATTATTGGTGATGATGGTGGTGCACAAATTTCATTTGATGCTGGCGAAAATTGGAGTACTTATATGAATCAGCCAACTTCACAATTTTATAGATTAACAACGGATAATCATTTTCCGTATCGAATTTATGCAGCACAACAAGACAATTCAACCATCAGAATTTCACACAGAACTTCAGGGAGATTTATTGGCGAAAGTGATTGGGAAGAAACTGCAGGTGGCGAAAGTGCGCACATTGCTGTGGATCCTTTAAATAATGATATTGTGTATGGTGGAAGTTATGGCGGTTTGTTAACCAGACAAAATCATACAACTGGTGAAACAAGAGCGATTAATGTTTGGCCAGATGATCCAATGGGTCATGGAGCTGAAGATTTTAAATACCGTTTTCAATGGAATTTCCCTATTTTCTTTTCACCAAATAACAAAAAACGTTTGTATGCAGCATCCAATCATTTGCATGCTACCGAAAATGAAGGTCAATCTTGGGAATTAATTAGTCCTGATTTGACAAGAAATGACCCAAAAACATTAGGCCCTTCTGGAGGTCCAATTACTAAAGACAACACTGGCGTAGAATATTATGGAACTATTTTCGCAGCAACAGAATCCGCTTTTGAAACTGGGTTGATTTGGACAGGTTCTGATGATGGATTGGTTCATGTATCCAAAGACAATGGTAAAAACTGGGAAAATGTAACCCCTAAAAAAATGCCTGAATGGATGATGATCAATTGCATTGAAGTTAATCCTTTTACCAAAGGTGGTGCTTATATTGTAGGCACAAAATACAAATCAGGTGATTACAAACCGTACATTTATAAAACAGAAAACTATGGAAAATCTTGGGAATTACTAGTTTCAGGAATTGAAGAAGAAAGTTTTACAAGAGCTTTAAGAGCCGATCCAAAACGCAAAGGATTGCTCTATGCAGGAACTGAAAAAGGCATGTATATTTCGTTTGATGATGGTAAAAATTGGCAAACTTTTCAGCAAAATTTACCCATTGTTCCTATCACAGATTTGGCCATTAAAAACGATAATTTGATTGCTGCAACTCAAGGAAGATCCATTTGGATTATTGATGATTTAACACCTTTACATCAATTAAATAACAATACAAAAGAAGATATTGTATTATATCAACCTAAAGATGCTTACAATGTAAGTGGTGGAAATAACAGAACCTCAAAAACTGCAGGAACCAATCATCCTGGAGGTGTTGCTGTGAATTTTTTCATCAAAGAAATTGGAGAAAAAGACGTCGTTTCTTTATCATTTTATGATGCCAATAACCAATTGATTAAAACTTTTAGCACCAAAGCTGATAAAGAAAAAAAGGAAGAAAAACTAACAGTTAAAGATGGCAATACTGTTTTTTATTGGGATATGATGTACGATGGCGCTGAACGAGTTGAAGGTATGATTTTATGGTGGGCTTCTTTAAGCGGCCCCATGGCTTTACCAGGAACTTACAAAGTTGAATTGAAAGTGAATGACATTATCGAATCTAAAGAATTTAAAATTCTTAAAAACCCGATGTCTGAAGCATCAGAAAGTGACATGAAAGCGCAATTTGATTTTATCAATGATATCAACACAAAAGTGACTGAAATTCATAATGCGTTGAAAAATGTTCAAAAAGTTAGATCGCAAGTTGATGTGTTGAAAAAATCGATCAAAGACACCAAAACTCACAAAGAATTGTTGGATTTTGCTACGAAATTAGTAAAAGATATGACAGTAATTGAAGAAACCTTATATCAAACCAAAAGCAAGAGCAATCAAGATCCGCTAAATTTTCCTATCAGATTGAACAATAAATTGGCGCATTTAAATTCGTTGACCAGAATTGGCAATTATGCACCAACTCAACAAGCGATTGATTTTAAAAACGAAATTACCAAAGAAATTGATGGTGAATTGGCAAAATTGTATTCAATTTTTAACAATGATGTAAAAGAATTGAATAAAAAAGTAAAAGAAAGCACTATTGATTTGATTCAGATTGATTGATTCATTTCATTTTACAACTAAAAAAAGCGACTGAAAAGTCGCTTTTTTTAGTTGTATTTATTTTTAAAATTCTCGTTGATCAATTTTCTTACTTTGTGAAAAATCCGAAAGAAAACAGCAAAACAAATTGCTTGAATAAAAACTTGCCTGATATCAAAAGGGACATCAAAAAAAGTATTTGCAATTAACTGACCTAAAGCAAACATCAAAAAAAGTAGGGGAATGTAAATCAATAAATACTTTCCCAAAGAGAGTGAATGAATCAATTCTGTTTCTTCGTTTACATTTTTATTCAACTTGTTGTTGATGTTTTTTAAAGTCACTTTTTCATATTTTTATTAGTGATATACAAACCGTACAAAGCACTAAACACTATTTTATAGCCAAAAAACACTTGCCATTTACCATCAGTAAAATTGGTTTCTGCTACTTTGGCGAAATCACCTGCAAAAATATCTCGCCAAGAATTTAAGGCTAATGAAAAAATAGTAACGATTACAAAAAATGGCACAGTTACTTTTAAAAAATTTTGCCAAAAATCAGGATGTTTAATATTGTTAAAAAAGCTCATTAGTGTAGTTTTTGATTGTTTTGATGACGATCGTGATCGCGTTTTGTTTTCAAATCCAACTTTTTTTCAAAAGCGTCTTGTAAATTAACCCCTGTTTGATTTGCCAAACACAAAACTACAAAAACAACATCAGCTAATTCTTCGCCTAAATCTTTGTTTTTGTCAGATTCTTTTTCGCTTTGTTCTCCATAACGTCTTGCAATAATTCTGGCAACTTCCCCTACTTCTTCTGTAAGTTGTGCCATGTTTGTTAACTCATTAAAGTAGCGAACTCCGTGATTTTTTATCCATTCGTCAACTTGTTGTTGTGCGTTTTGTAAGTTCATCTTCATTGAAATATTAAATTATAACAATGCCAAATTCGGTTTTAAATTGGCAAATTCTTTTGGAATTAAAGGGTTTTCAAGAACAAACAGCGTTCTTTTTTCTAAACCCAATTTTTCTACAATAGTAGGATAATAACGGTTAAAAATCAAATCCAATTCTCCTGAATTCATTATTCTTTGCATTCCTTCATCAATTCTTTTTGCCAAATCAGGCATTGCTGGATTTACATAAAAAACCAATGGAAATGGATAAAAAAACATCATGTTTTTTGAGATAGTAAGACTTTCAAATTTTGATGCTCGTTCTTTGAAAACAGTTTCAACTTCATTGGCACCAAACGTCACATAATCGAAATTTTCATTGTGCAATCGCTCAAAAATATCATCAAAATTTCCTTCTTCAGAAACATTATAGTCATTGTGTCTAAAAACTGTAGCATCACTCCATGTTTCAGGAATTCCATGAACTCCCTTTTTTAGAATGGAAACATCTTTCAAATTATCAAAAATTGGGGCATCTTTTTTTCTGATAATAGGAATTCTATATCCTAATAAATTTTTAGCAATTGGCTTTGAAATCAGTATGATTTCGTCATTTTTAAACTTCTGATTTCCAGCAACTGTCACTAAAAGATGATGATTTTTTTCACTAAAAGCTCCAGATTCTTCTGTTCCTGAATAATCAGTAAATGATTCCTGAATTTGATAGTTTCCATGAGTTTCTATGGTTGCTTTTAAAATTGCATCCAAAATTTCACGTTCATATCGTTGTCTGATTTCTGATCTGTTTCCATTCCAAAAGTCAATTTCTATCATTTGCTTTATTGTTTAGAATTCGGAATCAACTAGTATTTCGAATGTTTTTTCAAAATTAGTTTTTCAAAAAATCAAAAACGACCGTATAAAATTGTTCAGGATTTTCGGCATGCAACCAATGACCTGCATTTTTAATGGTTACAATTTTATTTTCTGGAAAATGAGCATCAATTATCAAGGCTTCATTTTGTGTGATGTAATCCGAATTTTCGCCTTTTAAAAACAAGGTTTGCTTTTCAAAGCGAGCATTCATTGGCAATGCTTCTCCAATTGCAGGATTATTTTTGGTGAGGGAATCTAAATGAAATCGAAAGCCCAAAATACCTTTATCTTTCCAAAAAATATTTTTCATCAAAAATTGACGAACACCAAATTCGGGAATCAATGTTGACAATTGTTCGTCAACCAATTCTCTGGAATTCTGAATGCTAAAATCAATAGAATTGAGTGCAGCTAAAATCGCATGATGATGAGGTTTGTATTCTCTGGGCGAAATATCTACAATTACCAATTTATCAACCAACTCTGGATACAAAACTGCAAACAACATTGCTGTTTTTCCTCCCATGGAATGCCCCAACAAATGAACTTTTTCTAACTGATGATGTTCCAAATACTTGTGCAAATCTTCCACCATCAAATCGTAAGAAAATTCATCAGAATGAAAACTTCTTCCATGATTTCGTTGATCAATCAAATGCACTTCAAAGTGTTCAGAAAACTGACTTCCCAATGTTTTCCAATTATCACCTGAACCAAAATAACCATGCAAAATGAGTAGAGGTTTTCCCTTGCCTACAATTTTAGAGTGAAGAATTTCCTCCCCTAACCCCTCCAAAGGAGGGGAATTCTTTCCGTTATCATTATTAAAATTTGGCTCTTTATTCATTCTGTAAAAGTTTCAAAATCATTAATTCAATTTATGAAAGTTATGTTGGACTTATTGCAATCTGTGCAAATACATATTGACCACATTTTCAAATCCTAGATACAAACTTTCGCAAATCAATGCGTGTCCAATTGAAACTTCTGCTAAATTTGGGATATTTTCTTTGAAAAATTGAATGTTATCCAAACTCAAATCATGTCCTGCATTGATTCCCAAACCCAAATTATGAGCTAAAATAGCAGCATCAGTATAGGATTTTATGACATTTTTATTCCCTTTTGAAAATTCACTCGCAAAATGCTCTGTGTATAATTCAATTCTGTCGGTTCCTGTTTTTGCAGCAGCTTCCATCAAATGCAAATCTGTATCAATAAAAATAGAAGTTCTGATGCCATTTTGTTGAAATTCCTGAATAACTTCTTTCAAAAATGATTGATGTGTAATGGTATCCCAACCTGCATTTGACGTGATAGCATCCTCAGCATCAGGAACTAACGTAACTTGAGTTGGTTTGATTGACAATACCAAATCCATAAATGATTTTACAGGATTTCCTTCAATATTATACTCAGTTGTAACGATGTTTTTCAAATCTCTAGCATCTTGATAACGAATATGACGTTCATCTGGTCTTGGATGAATGGTAATTCCTTGTGCACCAAAACGCTCCATATCTTGTGCAACTTTTAGTAAATTTGGTACATTTCCACCTCTAGAATTACGTAATGTTGCAATTTTATTGATATTTACACTTAACTTTGTCATTGAGTAAAAATTAGTTTGCAAAGATAAATCATTCAAACATTTTATCCTATCTTCGTGCAAAATGAACATCAACGATTATATACTTACCGAAATCAATCCTTTACGCTTGAAAAGCACCATTCAAAGCGCAAAAAAACTATTTAAAAATTTTCCTTTAACACATTTTCCTGTGATTGATGAAAACAAATTAGTAGGCTCTTTTGCAGAAGACGATATTCAAATTATTGACCATGAAAAAGGAGAATTGATGTCATATACACATTTGTTGAGTTCGTTTTTTGCAGATGAAAAGGCAACAGTATTAGAGTTGCTAAAGATTTTTGCAGATAATGACACCAATATTATTCCAGTGTTGGATGAACAAAAAAATTATGTTGGTTATTATGATTTGCGCGATGTTTTAGATGTGTTTTCTACAAGTCCATTCATGATTGAAGAAAGTGAAACGTTGATCGTAAAAAAACTAGAAAATGATTTTTCAATGAGCACCATAGCACAAATTGTGGAAGCAAATAACGGAAAATTATTGGGTGCTTACATTTCAGAAAAAAAGGAAGATTTTGTTGAAATTACATTAAAATTAGTTTCAAATGACATCAACGAAATCATGCAAACTTTCAGAAGATACAACTACGAAATTGTGTCAACTCATGAAAACGATATCTATTTAGAAGATTTAAAAAATAGATCAGAATATCTTCAAAAATACCTAGAAATGTAATGAGAAAAGTTGCTATTTATGGTCAATCTTATTCCATTTCTGCTGAAAAGGAAATCCATGTTTTATTGGACATTCTTGAAGAAAAAGGGTGTGTTTGCTTTATTGAAAAAAAATTCTACGAAACTTTAAAAAGAGAGACTTCCTTAGAAAAAGAATATGATATTTTTTCGGGTTTTGGGGATTTAAACAGCACTTTTGAAGTCATGTTTACCTTAGGTGGAGATGGCACTATTTTAAGAGCTGTTACATTCATCAGAAATTTAAATATTCCCATTATAGGAATCAATGCAGGAAGGTTGGGCTTTTTGGCGACCATTCATAAAGATGCCATTCAAGAAAATATTGATCTCATTTTTAAAGGAGCATATACTATTCAAGAGCGAACGTTATTATCTGTTAAAACTACTCCAGAAATTGAAGCGTTTTCAGAACTAAATTTTGCCCTAAATGAAGTTACCATTGCGCGTAAAAACACCACTTCAATGATTGGTATAAAAACCAGTATCAACTTTGAATATTTAACCAATTATTGGGCTGATGGTTTGATTATTGCAACACCCACAGGTTCTACAGGATATTCATTAAGTTGCAATGGACCTGTCCTTTCTCCTGATTCAAAAAACTTAGTAATTACGCCCATTGCACCTCACAATTTGAATGCAAGACCCATGGTAATTTCCGATGAAAAAACGATACAATTGAGCACAAATTCCAGAGAAAAAGACTTTTTGATTTCATTAGATTCAAGAATTACAAGTGTTCCAAAAAATACCGAAGTTTTCATTGAAAAAGCACCATTTACTATCAAAACAATCGTTCCAAATAATCAATCATTTTTACAAACTTTACGCACCAAATTATTATGGGGTGAAGACACTAGAAATGAGATAAATTTGTAAGAATCAACTTACAATAAAAACCAAAAATAGCTGTTATCCAAAAAAGACTCATTATTAACTTTATAAAGCAACTAGAAATTCCTATATTTGCACGCTATTTTTTAGAATGAAAAACAGTATATTATTACTCATAGTTATCAATTTTTCTTGCATTTTACATGGACAAGTGTATGAAGCAGGAATTTTTTTAGGGGGCTCAAATTACGTTGGCGATATTGGAAGAACAAATTATATCTATCCCAATAAATTTGCTGGTGGTTTGATTTTCAAATACAATTGGAATCCTAGAATTGCTTTGAGAGCAACTTACAGTTATTTGCCCATAGAAGCAAGTGATTTAGAGGCAGATACTGATTTTAAAATTTCGCGAGGTTTGCAATTTAAAAATACCATTAACGAATTGGCTTTAGGACTAGAATATAATTTTTATGAATATGATTTATCATCAGATGATAAAACGTGGACACCTTATATTCTTTTAGAACTAGCTGCATTTAATTACAATTATGTGGTGAGTGAACCTATTCCAGATCAATTTTTATATGACACAAAAAATGCTTTTGCTATTCCATTTGGTTTTGGCTTCAAATCAAAATTGATTGGTGATTTGGCGATTGCTTTTGAAACCAAATTCAGATATACTTTCAACGACGATTTAGATTATACTTCCTCTACAATTCCTAGATTAAATATTGGCGGAACAAATAGTGATTGGTATGTATTTACAGGTGTTTCTATTTTATACACTTTTGGCAGACCTGCCTGTTATACAAAAGGATTGTAGGCTTATGGATAAAAAAATACACATCGATTTACAAAGAGTTCCAAAGCACGTTGCCATTATTATGGATGGTAATGGAAGATGGGCAAAAGGCCAAGGAATGAATCGCATTTTTGGTCATAGAAATGCCTTAACCGCAGTAAGAGAATCTGTTATTGCTGCCTCTGAAATAAATGTTGAAGCAATCACTTTATATGCTTTTTCTACAGAAAACTGGAAACG
>JANQTK010000335.1 GCA_030731695.1 Polaribacter sp. | reverse complement strand
TAATTTTTGCATCACGCATTAAACGTTCTACATGATAGTCTTTTACAAAACCATTGCCACCGTGAATTTGAACGGCTTCTACAGTTTGTTCCATGGCTACTTTCGAAGCGTATAATTTTGCCATTGCTGAAGCCATGTCATAATTTTCTTTTTGGTCTTTTAACCAAGCTGCTTTCATCACTAGCATTCTTGCGGCTTCAATTTCAGTATACATATCTGCCAATTTGAATGCAATTGCTTGATGATTGCAAATTTCAGTTCCAAAAGCTTTGCGTTCTTTCGAGTATTTCAATGCCAATTCATACCCACCTGAAGCAATTCCAAGAGCTTGGGCTGCAATGCCAATTCTTCCTCCAGAAAGTGTTTTCATGGCAAACTTAAATCCAAATCCGTCTTCGCCAATTCTGTTTTCTTTGGGAACTTTTACTTCATTAAATTGCAATGTATGCGTGTCTGAACCACGAATTCCCAATTTATCTTCTTTAGGGCCAATATGAAACCCTTCCATTCCTTTTTCGACGATAAAAGCGTTGATACCTCTATGTCCTTTTACTCTGTCTGTTTGCGCAATTACCAAATATACATCCGAACGTCCGCCATTGGTAATCCAATTTTTAGTTCCGTTCAATAGGTAATAATCGCCCATGTCAATAGCAGTGGTTGCTTGTGAAGTTGCATCTGATCCTGCTTCTGGCTCGCTTAAACAAAAGGCTCCTATATTTTCACCAGTAGCTAATTTGGTTAAATATTTTTGTTTTTGAGCTTCGGTTCCATAAGCTTCCAATCCATAGCAAACCAATGAATTGTTTACAGAAACCATTACAGATGCAGAAGCATCAATTTTTGATAATTCTTCCATAATCAATACATAGGATATGGTGTCCATACCACTTCCTCCGTATTTTGGGTCAACCATAATTCCCATAAAACCCAATTCGCCCATTTTCCGCACCAATTCTTGCGGGAATTCTTGCTTATTGTCTCTTTCAATAACGCCAGGTAACAATTCGGTTTGTGCAAATTCTCTGGCAGCATCACGAATGAGTAAGTGTTCTTCTGTTAAACTAAAATCCATTGTATATTTGTTGTTATATTCGTAATTTAAGTCTTCAAAGATATCGATTTCGTAAGATATTTTTAATAAATTTTTGTTATTTTTACACATATGAATAAAAATTCCATTTCCATACTAGGATTGATGTCTGGCACATCTTTAGACGGAATTGACCTAGCTTATGTCACTTTTGAGAAAGATACCTATCAAAACTTTGAAATTGTCTTTGCAGAGACTATTACGTATACTGATAATTGGAGAAAAATCTTACAAAATGCACTTCATTTCGGAAATGAAAAATTACAAGCACTTTCTGTGACTTATGGAGATTATTTGGGGGATGCAATCAATCATTTTGTAAAAAAACACCACATAACTTCCATTGATTTTATTGCTTCTCACGGACATACCATTTTACATCAGCCCGAAAAAGGAATTACATTGCAAATTGGCGATGGACAAACCATAGCTAATAAAACGCAGCAAAAAGTGGTCTGTGATTTTCGAACGCAAGATGTTGCTTTGGGAGGTCAAGGGGCGCCTTTAGTGCCTATTGGAGATGAATTGTTGTTTTCTCAATATGAGTATTGTATGAATTTGGGTGGATTTGCCAATATCTCATTCCATGATAATGGGAAAAGAATCGCTTTTGATATTTGTCCAGTCAACGTAGTTTTGAATTTCTACGCTCAAAAATTGGGACAAGAGTATGATGCAAATGGTGATATTGCCAAATCAGGAATGTTTGATGAGGCGCTTTTTCATCAATTAAATGCATTGGCATATTATGCTAAAAACCCTCCGAAATCATTGGGGATAGAATGGGTTCATGAAACTATTTTTCCGATAATATCAGCATCTAAAGCAGCTCCTCAAACCATCTTAAGAACCTTTTCGGATCATATTGCATGGCAAATTGCCGACACTATTACTGAAGGAAAAAAAGTACTTTGTACAGGAGGAGGAACTTACAATCAATACATCATTCAAAAGATAACCTCTTTTAAAAAATGCGAATTGGTGATTCCTGATAAAAATCTTATTGAGTTCAAAGAAGCACTCATTTTTGGGTTCTTAGGATTGTTACGTGTTGATAATCAGATTAATTGTTTGAGCTCTGTAACGGGTGCTCAAAAGAATCATTCTTCAGGAGTTATTTTTTATCCAAACACATAAATAAAAAATTTTAGCAATCATTTTTTTTACTGTAAGTTTGTGCGTAAAGTGTAAGATTAATAAATTTTTAAAAAGAGACAATGAATCAACGTTAGCTTTTCCTGAGATAAAAAAATGCTTCAGAAAAACAAACAATGTAAAATGGAATTTTAGAAACGTCAACATGAAAGATTTATTAAAAATATACGAAAACAAACAACCCGAAATCGTTTTTCACTGGAAAGACTCAGAGACTGAAGCTGAAGGTTGGACAGTCATCAACTCACTCAGAGGTGGTGCTGCTGGTGGTGGTACACGAATGCGCGAAGGCTTGGATATGAACGAAGTACTTTCGTTAGCCAAAACCATGGAAGTAAAGTTTACCGTTTCAGGACCTGCTATTGGAGGTGCAAAATCAGGCATCAATTTCAATCCACAAGATCCTAGAAAAAAGGGAGTTTTAGAACGCTGGTATAAAGCTGTTGCCCCTTTGTTGAAAAGTTATTACGGCACAGGTGGTGATTTGAATGTAGACGAAATTCACGAAGTAATTCCAATTACCGAAGAAAGTGGTGTATGGCATCCACAAGAAGGAGTTTTTAACGGGCATTTTAAACCCACAGAAGCAGATAAAATCAATAGAATTGGTCAGTTAAGACATGGTGTTATCAAAGTTATTGAAGACACAAAACTGTCTCCAGACGTTTCCAGAAAATATACAGTTGCTGACATGATTACAGGCTTTGGTGTTGCTGAAGCCGTGCGTCATTACTATGCGATTTATGGAGGCACCGTCAAAGGAAAAAGGGCGGTAGTGCAAGGGTTTGGAAATGTAGGTTCTGCAGCAGCTTTTTATTTATCGCAAATGGGAGCCAAAATTGTAGGAATAATTGATAGAGATGGAGGATTGATCAAAGAAGAAGGCTTTACTTTCGATGAGATTCAAGCACTCTTTTTAGCCAAAAAAGGAAATACCTTAGTAGCAGAAAATATGATTCCTTTTCAGGAAATAAATGAAAAAATCTGGCAAATTCCTTGCGAGATTTTTGCGCCATGTGCTGCATCAAGATTGATTACCCAATCACAAATCAATCAGATGATATCCTCAGGATTGGAAGTGATTTCTTGCGGAGCAAACGTACCTTTTGCAGACAAAGAAATTTTCTTTGGCTCTATCATGGAAGATACTGACAAAAAAGTGAGCTTAATTCCCGATTTTATTTCCAATTGTGGTATGGCAAGAGTTTTTGCCTACTTTATGGAACGAAAAGTGGAAATGACTGACAAAGCTATTTTTGACGATACCTCAAAAATAATTAAAAAAGCGCTGCAAAAAACCTTTGCAAGAAGCGCTGCAAAAACAAGCATTAGCGAAACCGCTTTTGAAATAGCATTAAAAGAATTGATTAAACTATAAACACGTACCTATGGAATCATTAATTATTGGAGTATTTGTAATTGGATATTTGGCAATTACCCTCGAACACAATTTAAAACTAGACAAACTAATTCCGGCTTTAGTCATGATGGCTGTATGTTGGGCTGTTGTTTCGCTTGGAATTGATTCATTCTCCATGTGGTTTGATTCTAGCAACCATGGTTTGGTAGATGGTTTTGCCTCCATGATGCATGATGAAAAAGTGCATTTGGTAGAGGAAACCCTGTTGCATCATTTAGGAAAAACCGCTGAAATTTTAGTATTCTTATTAGGTGCTATGACTATTGTAGAAATCATTGATTATTTTGATGGTTTCTCAACTATCAAAGGGTATGTAGGTTTTAAAAGTAAAAAGAAACTATTGTGGATGTTCTCTGGATTGGCATTTATTTTATCTGCCATTATCGATAATTTAACAGCAACCATTGTTTTGATTTCGATACTTCAAAAAATCGTAAAAAACAGAGACGAACGTATCTGGTTTGCAGGGTTGATTATTATTGCCGCAAATGCAGGTGGTGCTTGGTCCCCAATTGGAGATGTAACTACAACGATGCTTTGGATAGGGAACAAAGTGAGTACTTTAAAATTAATTGAGTATTTATTTTTACCCTCTTTATTGTGTATGGCAGTGCCAGCATTCATTGCTTCATTCATGCCTGCTTTCAAAGGTGAAATTGAGTTTGATGAAAATGAAGAAGACAAACCAAAAAGTAAGTTTAGCGGAAAAATGTTGTTCATAGGGTTAGGAGCCATAGTTTTTGTTCCCATTTTCAAAACAATTACGCATTTGCCTCCGTATGTTGGTATGATGCTGTCTTTGGGAGTTGTAGCTACCTTTGCCGAAATTTTTAGTCGTAGAAAATTCTCGTTAACTGATTTTAATACCTTAGAAGAATCCAATCAAAATTCAGCGCATGGACCTGTGCATCATTCGTTATCAAAAATCGAAATGCCAAGTATTTTGTTTTTCTTGGGAATTTTAATGGCTGTTGCCGCATTAGAATCTCTTGGGATTTTATTCAATTTTGCAACAACATTGAAACAAACAGTGCCCATGTTAGGAACTGAATTGCATGGTGAAGGTGTTTCGGATTTGGTAGTGATGCTGTTAGGAGTTGGCTCTGCTGTTATAGACAATGTGCCATTGGTAGCTGCGAGTTTAGGAATGTTTTCTGAACCTTTAGATAACGAATTGTGGCATTTTATCGCATTTGCTGCGGGTACTGGAGGTAGTATGTTGATCATTGGTTCTGCTGCAGGAGTTGTTGCTATGGGA
Organism: Polaribacter sp.; assembly: GCA_030731695.1. Classification (GTDB taxonomy): domain Bacteria; phylum Bacteroidota; class Bacteroidia; order Flavobacteriales; family Flavobacteriaceae; genus Polaribacter. The sequence goes on along the minus strand of JANQTK010000335.1, from coordinate 5,584 downwards.
ATGGAGAAAATTGATTTTTTCTGGTATTTCAAAAACATCGCTTGGTTGGCACTCATTGGTTTTGTAGTTGGCTCGGCAACGTTTATGATTACTAGAACACTGTTTTAGTATATAATTTTTAAAATATAAGATAAGAAAGATTCAATGATTACTATAATTATTGAATCTTTTTATTGGTAAAAAGTTAATATTCATAATTTTATAAAACTATTTGATAAAAATGATTTCGCAATCTCAAATCAATCAAAAAAGAGTCTCAAAAACAAGTATTCCTGAAACGGCTTTTGGAATAGCATTAAAAGAATTGATTAAATTTTAAATTCTGGCATTATGGAGTCATTAATTATTGGAGTATTTATAGTAGGATATTTGGCAATTACTCTCGAACACAATTTGAAATTAGACAAGCTAATTCCCGCTTTAGTCATGATGGCTGTCTGTTGGGCCATAGTTTCATTAGGAATTGACTCTTTTTCAACTTGGTTTGATTCCAGTAGTCATACTATTGTTGAAGGTTTTGGGGCATTAATGCACGATGAAAAAGTCCATTTGGTTGAAGAAACCTTGCTACATCACTTAGGAAAAACAGCCGAAATTTTAGTGTTTTTATTAGGTGCCATGACCATTGTAGAAATCATCGATTATTTTGATGGGTTTTCCACCATCAAAGGCTATGTAGGATTTAAAAGTAAAAAGAAACTACTATGGATGTTTTCTGGATTGGCGTTTTTATTGTCATCAATTATTGATAATTTAACGGCCACTATTGTCCTGATTTCTATCTTGCAAAAAATTGTAAAAAGTAGAGATGAACGTATTTGGTTTGCAGGGTTGATTATTATTGCTGCAAATGCAGGTGGTGCGTGGTCTCCAATTGGCGATGTTACAACTACGATGTTATGGATTGCCAATAAAGTAAGTGCAGCAAAACTGATTCAATATTTATTCATTCCATCGTTGTTATGTATTGTGGTACCCGTATTTATTGCTTCTTTTATGCCGGCTTTTAAGGGAGAAATACAGTTCGATGAAAATGACATTGACAAACCCAAAAACAACTATAGTGGGGTTATGCTTGGTATAGGTTTAGGTGCCATTGTTTTTGTGCCATTTTTTAAAACCATTACGCATTTACCGCCTTATGTTGGTATGATGTTGTCTTTGGGAATTGTGGCAACCTGTGCTGAAATTTTTAGTAGAAGAAAAATTTCTTTGACCGATTTTAATACGAAAGAAGAATCTGACCAACATGCAACTCATGGACCTGTTCATAAATCTTTATCAAAAATTGAAATGCCAAGTATTTTATTTTTTCTCGGAATTTTAATGACTGTAGCTGCATTAGAATCTCTAGGGATTTTATTTCAATTTGCCACTGGTTTAAAAGAAACAGTTCCTATGTTGGGCACTGAATTGCATGGATCTGGAGTTTCTGATTTGGTGGTGATGTTGATTGGAGTAGGTTCGGCAGTTATTGATAACGTGCCTTTAGTAGCTGCAAGTTTGGGAATGTTTTCAGAAACTTTAGACAATGAGTTGTGGCATTTCATTGCATTTGCAGCAGGAACAGGAGGAAGTATGTTGATCATAGGTTCAGCAGCAGGAGTCGTTGCCATGGGAATGGAGAAAATAGATTTTTTCTGGTATTTGAAAAATATTGGCTGGTTAGCCATGATAGGATTTGTCGTAGGTTCCGCCTCATTCATGATTACAAGAACATTGTTTTAAAGAGTCAAGAATGTTGTATCGAATTAGTAATTCTTTTTTTCAAAGCAAAAAACCAACAACGAACAACCAAAAACAATCACTTTAAAGCAATTTAAAATACAACGCAACGTTAATACATTACATAAATTAAAAAACACATGAACTCATTTTTTCAAGATAATTTACAAGAAATCACAGAACCAGTTTCAGTAGAAAAAACACTCTCTATATACGAACTTGTTGTCAGTGGTGGTTTGGGTGGACAAATTATTATTGGCATTCTTTTTGTCTTATTGATTGTCGCTCTTTATATTTATTTTGAACGCTTTTTTGCCATCAAAGCAGCATCCAAAGAAGATAAAAATTTTATGAATCAAATCAAAGAGGCTATTTTAAAAGGAAAATTAGAAGCCGCCAGAGATTTGTGTAAAAGTAAAAACACACCCACTGCACGATTGATTGATAAAGGAATATCAAGAATTGGAAAACCTTTAGACGATATCAATACCGCCATTGAAACTGCAGGAAAACTCGAGATTTATCAACTAGAAAAAAATGTAAGTGTGCTAGCAACCATTTCTGGAGCTGCACCTATGATCGGATTTTTAGGAACCGTTATTGGTATGATTATTGCCATTCATGAAATTGCCAATGCAGGAGGGCAAATAGATATTAAATTGCTTTCTGACGGATTGTATACAGCCATGACTACAACAGTTGCAGGATTGATCGTAGGTATTATTGCGTATGTTACCTACAATCACTTGGTCGTAAGAACCAATAAAGTGGTGTATCAAATGGAAGCAAAATCTGTCGAGTTTTTAGACTTGTTGAATGAACCTGCTTAATGAATGAATTAATGAATTAATGAATTAATGAATTAATGAAGCCATGTAACAATTTGAAAATGTAACAGTGATTACTTTTCCTGTAGGTTGATAAGATGATTTTATAGAAAATCATAAAGAATTTCATCCAATTGTTATATTGATTAATTGATACATTGTTAAATAAATATAAATGAACCTTAGAGGCAGAAACAAAATAGACCCTTCTTTCAGTATGTCGTCCATGACGGATATTGTTTTTCTATTATTAATCTTTTTCATGTTGACATCAACCTTAGTTACGGTAAGTGCAATCGATGTTTTGCTTCCAAAAGCCGGTGGAAAAACAGAAAACAATGCGGCTGTGGCTGTTTCCATTTCAAGTGATGCGTTGTTTTATATTGATAAAACCAATGTGTTGGAAGTAGACTTAGAAACCGAAATTTTGAAAAGTGTAGGAGCTGATAAAAAGAAAACCATCATCATTCGGGGAGACAAAGAGGCAGCCTATGAAAATGTGATGAAAGTCATTGACATCGCCAATAGAAACAAGCTAAAAATGATTTTAGCAGTAAAAGCAAAATAATGGCAATTTTAGATACCAATCACAAGCGAAAATCAGCAGGCATCACTACAATTTTAGTGATAGCCTTGCTTTTTGTGGCGTTTAATTTTGGGATGCGTTATTTTGATCCTCCACAAGAATATGGTTTGGCAATCAATTTTGGCGATAGCAATGTTGGTTTTGGAGAGCCTGTAGAGGATGTGAAGCAAAATCCTACAGAAAATGAAACGATTGATAAAGTGCAGGAAGAAGTAACTGAAACCTCCAAAGAAGTGATTCAAGAAAAAATAATTTCGGATGAAACTTCCAAAGAAGTCATAGTTGTGGATAAAAAAGAAACCAAAACAGCCCCCGTTAAAGAGGTGGTAAAAAAGGAAGTCCAAAAAGAAGAACCTAAAAAACCATCTAAAGAAGCGCAAGATGCCCTCAATAGTTTGTTGAATAACAATACGACTGATGGCAAGCAAAAAGGCGAAGGCGATGATACCAAAGACGGCGTAAAAGGGACTGATAAAGGCGATCCTAACTCCAGTAAATATTATGGAAATACCAATTCTGATGGTGGAAATTATAACTTATCAGGAAGAAAAGTGGAATCAAAACCTACTGTACAACCAGATTGCCAAGAAGAAGGAACTGTGGTAGTAAGAATTGAAGTAGATAGAAAAGGTAAGGTTATAAATGCAGAACCTGGATTTAAAGGCACTACAAATAGTGCTTCTTGTTTGCTGAAAGCAGCCAAAGAAGCCGCTTTAAAAACTCCTTGGAATGCAGACAGCAATGCACCTATCAAACAAATAGGAACCATTATTTACAAGTTTACCCTATCTAAATAATCTAGTATCTTTGCGATAAATTCCCAATTTGCAATCAATTTTATGTCAGTACAATCTAAAATTTATTGAATAGCAGTAAAACAGATATATGTAATTCACAACTTTGTGTTTTTTGTGTCTTCTTTGAGTATTTTGTGTAATAGCCATAACATAGAAGTTAGACGAACCTATCAGTAGGTAGACAATGCGCAAAGCCTCACAATGAAATTCTAAAATAGAAATTATCAATTAAATACAACGAAAGTAAATTCAAACTTATCTTATTTTATGAACTATCAAGAAACCTTAGAATGGATGTTTGCGCAATTGCCCATGTTTCAAAGAGTGGGAGAAAGTGCTTTTAAAAAAGACCTGACGAATACCTTAGCGTTTTCAAAAGAACTGGGTTTTCCAGAGAAAAAATTCAAGTCCATTCATGTGGGTGGTACCAATGGCAAAGGTTCAACCAGTCATATGTTGGCATCTATTTTACAAGAAGCAGGCTATAAAGTGGGTTTGTACACTTCTCCGCATTTAAAGAATTTTACAGAACGGATACGCATCAATGGCAAAGAAATTCCGAAAAGAACAGTGACAGCGTTTATCAATAAAAACAAAGCCTTTTTAGAAACCCAACAGCTTTCTTTTTTTGAGATGACCGTGGGCATGGCTTTTGATTATTTTGCCAATGAAAAAGTAGATATTGCTGTTATTGAAGTGGGTTTGGGTGGAAGATTGGATTCCACCAATATCATTAGGCCTCTGGTTTCGGTAATTACGAATATTGGCTATGACCACATGCAGTTTTTGGGAGAAACCTTACCCGAAATTGCAGGCGAAAAAGCAGGCATTATCAAAGCAGGCATTCCCGTAATTATTGGAGAATATCAGTCAGCAGTAGCCAACGTTTTTCTGACGAAAGCTACTGAAATGAAAGCGAGCATTTCATTTGCTTCTGAGGATCCCACAGAGTACAAAACTGATTTGTTAGGCGATTATCAAAAATCAAATACCAAAACGGCTGTTGCTGCGATTAAAAAACTACAAGGGTTTTCTGTTTCTGACGAAAACATCAAAGCAGGTTTGCAAAATGTAGTAAACAATACGCAACTGAAAGGAAGGTGGCAGATTTTGCAACAACATCCAACCGTAATTTGCGATACGGCTCATAACAAAGAAGGATTACAAATCGCTATGAATCAATTGATTCGTCAAGAATATAAAAAATTACACATTGTATTAGGAGTAGTTTCTGATAAAAAAGTGGCAGATATTTTTCCTTTTTTCCCTAAGAATGCGCAGTACTATTTTTGCAAACCCAACATCCCAAGAGGGCTTTCGGAAGTCGTTTTACAACAACAAGCCGCTGCTTTTGGATTGCAGGGAAAAACTTTTTCGTCTGTAAAAAAAGCGTTGAAGACCGCCTTAAAATCTGCTAATCAGCAAGATATCATTTATGTGGGTGGCAGCACCTTTGTGGTTGCAGAAGTTGTATAAAATAAAATTACTTTTTCTTTTGGTAGAATTAAAATCTGTATTATATTTGCATCCGCTTAGGGCAATTAGCTCAGTTGGTTCAGAGCATCTCGTTTACACCGAGAGGGTCGGGGGTTCGAATCCCTCATTGCCCACATCACTCACAATCCTGATGATTTTTCATCAGGATTTTT
>JANQTK010000334.1 GCA_030731695.1 Polaribacter sp. | reverse complement strand
GAATCTTTTTTAGAAGTAGCTGACAAGCAAAAAGAAATTAAAGATCAAGACATTCATGGCATTATGAAAAAAGTAAACAAAGTTTCAAAAATTGAAATGGTATAAAAAAATTAAACTTTTGTCTTCGAAGGTAGTTGAATACCATATTTTTTGAGAAATCAATCAACCAGAAAAATCGTTCAACTACCTTTTTAATAAAAATTTCAATAAAAAATTACAATGAAAATTACAATTGCAGTGATTCCAGGAGATGGAATTGGCCCTGAAGTTATCAATCAAGCAAAAAAAGCATTAGATGCTATTGCTGATACTTACAATCATGTTTTTTTATATAAAGAAGCTCAAATGGGTGCTTGTGCAATTGAAAAAACAGGAAATTCACTGCCAGACAAAACTCTTGAAATTTGCAGAAAAGCTGATGCTATTTTAGTAGGTGCCATTGGTGATGCAACTTTTGATAATAATACTTCTGCAAAAATTACACCTGTACAAGGATTGTTGCGTTTGCGAAAAGAATTGGGCTTGTTTTGCAATATTCGACCTATAAAAACGTATGAAGGATTGATTCATAATTCTCCTTTAAAAAGAGAATTTATTTCAGGAACAGATATCTTAATTTATAGAGAATTGACAGGTGGAGTTTATTTTGGAATCAAAGAATTGAGTGATGACGGTCAAAATGCCTTTGATGGATGTTCTTATTCTGTAGAAGAAATTTCGAGAGTTACACATTTGGCATTTAAATCTGCCCAAAAAAGAAGAAAAAAACTAACCTTAGTTGACAAGGCAAATGTGTTAGAAACATCGCGTTTGTGGAGAAAAACAGTAACAGAAATTGCCAAAGAATATGCAGATGTTACCTTAGATTACCTATTTGTAGACAATGCAGCTATTCAATTAATTATAAACCCAAAACAGTTTGATGTAATTCTTACCGAGAATTTATTTGGTGATATTATTGCTGATGAAGCTAGTGTCATTGCAGGTTCAGTAGGATTGTTAGCATCAGCATCAATAGGCAAAAAAAACGGTTTGTTCAAACCAATTCATGGTCATCTTTCCCAATTCAAAGGAAAAGATAGTGCCAATCCATTAGCATCAATTTTATCAGCGTCATTAATGTTACAACATTTAGGATTGCACGAAGAAGCGTTTGCTATAGAAAGAGCTGTTGAAAAATCAATTCTTTTAGGAATAACAACAGAGGATATCAAAGGAAAAAATAATTATGTAGCAAGCACCTCTAAAGTAGGTGATTTTATTGCAGATTATATTGCTAATCAAGAAGATAGCAATCTGAATTTTCAAAATATTCACATGGGACAAAGTACCATTATTTAAGTAAAGTTATCAGTAATCAAATAAGATTCCCTCAATGATAGAGGGTTTTTTTATCAAGTAATTTTTTAGATTGAATTTCATAATAAAATATATTTAATACATTAAAAATCAAATAATTACTGTTTTTTTGAGAGACCTGAATTTAACTAATTACAATAAAAAACAGGGATTGAAATTTGATAAACAATCTATTTTTGTTAACAAAATGAACTTTTTAGTACATGAAATTAAATAAACACAGTAGCAGATTAACACAAGATGAATCACAACCAGCTTCACAAGCCATGTTGTACGCAGTTGGCTTGACAGATGAAGACATGCAAAAAGCGCAAGTGGGTATTGCAAGCACTGGATATGATGGAAATCCGTGCAACATGCATTTAAACAAGCTGAAAGATGAGGTAAAAATAGAGTGTAATATTGCTGGTCTTGTAGGTTTGGGGTTTAATACAATTGGCGTTTCTGATGGAATTTCAATGGGAACTTCTGGGATGAATTACTCGTTAGTTTCAAGAGACATCATTGCAGATTCTATTGAAACTGTAATGAACGCACAAAGTTATGATGCTTTAATTTCTATTGTGGGTTGTGATAAAAACATGCCTGGAGCTGTCATTGCTATGTTGCGTTTAAATCGTCCATCAATAATGATGTATGGTGGAACAATTGCTTCAGGAAATTATAAAGGTAGAAAACTAAATATTGTTTCTGCTTTTGAAGCATTAGGACAAAAAGTGGCAGGTGAAATTGAGGAAGAAGAATACAAAGAAATTATCAAAAGAGCCATTCCAGGTGCAGGCGCTTGTGGCGGAATGTACACAGCAAACACCATGGCTTCTGCCATAGAATGTATGGGTTTTGCATTGCCATATAATTCATCAATTCCTGC
>JANQTK010000333.1 GCA_030731695.1 Polaribacter sp. | reverse complement strand
TACCAATGATAGTTACTACCATTGTGGCACGTTATTATTTTAAAATAAACATTCTTGTTTTGTTAGGAACCCTTACAGGAGGTATGACAAGCACTCCAGGTTTGGCAGCAACAGACACCATGGTTGATTCTGATGCCCCTGCAATTGCTTATGCAACTGTGTATCCTATTGCGATGGTAGTGTTGATTATTGTGGTTCAAATTTTAAGTTTGATGTAGCTATTTTTCGATATTCGTTATTCGATTATCGTAAAATAGTTTAAAACCCCCACCAAACCAAAAAGAACTTTTGTATTTCGCCAGATTTCAATTTTAGCCAACACAAAGGAGCATATTTTTGATGTAAAAACTCGTTGGCTTTGATTGAAAAATCATCAAATGAAATCCAAGTTACATGTTGATGCGGAATTACCAACCAATCTTTTTTTACAGGAATAAAAAACTTGTCATTACTAAAAGTTTTTAATTGCGTAATATTGATGTAAAAACCTGCAATACACTCCGAATTTAAAATGCTCAGATTGTGATCTTTTAAAGATAAAGGCATAAAAAGTTGCGCTTTAAAATACACTTGTTGCGAAATTTTTTCTGATGAAATTCCCATTGTTTGTAAATAGTTCTTTACTTCGTTTGAATAGAGTAGTGGCAACTGTTTTTTTGAAAGTTTCTCAAGTTTTTCAATCAAAGAATCTTTTCTGTTAGGGCCAATAAAATGCCCGATTTCATCATGACCAACAGTAGCATCATACAGGTAAAATTTATACACTATCTCTAAATGAATCGCTTCTTGATTTCTTAAAAGCAAGCAATCCAATTCGCCCAAAGTAATTTTATGCCGCTGAATTTGAATATTTTCCGCCAATATTTCAATATCTTTTTCTTGTTGCAGTTGATAAGAAACCAAGCGTTCTATGTATTTTCCCAATCGCTGATTTTCATCAATTTCAATAGCTATTTTTGTAAATTTAGGTGCAATGATAAAAGGTTGAAGTTCACAAATAGATTTATGTTGCCACAAAGAAGGCGTTTGTAAAAAACCTTCATACCGTTTTTGGATGCTTTTATTTTTTTGATGCATAATACGCTCTAAATTACAAATCTATTTTATATTTGAAAGCATTTAATTCATCTAAAATAACTACAAATACTAAAATTTAAACACCACAATTCTAAACCATTTTCAGATAATAGCATAGTTGAAAGGTAGTAAGTTAAAATTTATTCAAGTTTTGTCTGAATTCATAAAAAAAATAAGCATTTTTATGATTAATTTCTTAAATTAGTTGTCTAATCTAAGGAATTTTAAATTGTTAAAAGTTACATAAACTTTTGTGAATATGTTTTTTACAAAAGTATAACAAACTAAAATGAGTTCCTTTTAAGAGGCGCGAAATAAATAATCAAATAAAAAATTATCTCCTAAGTGATACAAGCTCAATATAGCAGCCTCTTACTCGACCAAACAAAAGACCTTATCTGGGTTGTGGACCAACGTCTCTATTTGCTATATGCCAACAAGGCATTCGTAAACGTAACGAAAGAGGTTACTGGAGAAGAGAAAAAACTCAATGAGTACATATTCGAAGACAAGTTTGTATATGATAATAAAGAAAATTGGACTACATATTATAAGCGTGGGTTAAATGGCGAACACTTTGAAATTGAAGATCAGTTTTACAACCCTATTTCAAATCAAGTTGAATATAGCCAAATATCCTTTAAGCCAATAACCGATGAAAATGACGTTGTGGTTAATGTAGCTTGCCAATCGCGAGATATTACTTCATTTATAAAATCAAACTGCGAAGCAAAAAAAATACTGGATGCCTCTTTAGATGTTTTTTGTACGATTGATGAAGAAGGATTATTAGTACATGTAAGTGCCGCCTCATTTAGTCTTTGGGGGTATTTGCCTGATGAGTTAGTAGGCAAAGCTTACCAAGATTATGTTTTGGAAGAAGATAAAGCTAAAACTGAAGAGGCTATAAAGGCTATTATGAGTGGACAAAATACCAAATCTTTTACAAATCGCTGTAAGAAAAAGGATGGTAGCATTGCTTATAATTATTGGTCTGCAACATGGGATGAGAACAGTAATCTTATTTACGCTGTGGCAAGAGATGCAAAGGAGGCAATAGCGCAAGAAGAAAAATTAGTACGAAGTGAACAGCGTTTTAAAGCCTTAGTTCAAGGTGGGTATGACTTATACGCCATAGTAGATTTACAAGGACGCTA